>JAKLQB010000521.1 GCA_022013615.1 Desulfobacterales bacterium
ATTCAACTCATACCACATCTTTGGGTATTTTCTCAATATCTTGAGGTTCTTCCCAGCAAAATGCGTTGGGTTTCGCTTACACTCGACCCAACCTACGACGGTTTGTGGCCATAATGAGAATCGCTGACCTAAATCCAAATTTATTGACATGCACGGTGGCAACACATATAATTCATAATATAATAAATCATATCAAGAACTTTGTACCTGTTAAACATCATGCAATATGCTAACAAAGTGGAAGTTATGGATCCATAACATGACAATTTAATTTTTTTTAAGCGGCGAAGCCGCGCTACATAGAATCGCGAAGCGATTGTATAAATTTATGAAAAACGACCCATTCCAATTTATTCAGACAAAACAGCAAAGCCAGGTGGAGCCACAGGCGGATTACCGGGATCTTGAGGCCATGGAACTTTACTGCCCAAAGTGCGGCCGGGCAGTGCCGGTGAGGAAATTCCTGCTTCTGGTATTACCTGAGGGCGATAAATATGAGTACCGGTGCCAGTTCTGCGGCACCAAGGTAGGAGATAAGACTGACCGGTCCGGGCAGTTTTATGGCATCCTGAGGGGATGAAATCCTCTGTAACTTTACAAGACGTATAGGAAATATCCGTGGTTTCGTGGGTACTAGTGCCCCGTCTCAAAAGTTTAGTGCCTTCAAATGGCAACATGAAATATTCGTATAGGCTCATACATTTCACCCATCTGTGGGTGACGGGAAAATCCGAAATTCGAATACCCGCCTGCCATTGCCCTTTATGCGTAACGTTGAATGTTTATTCCTTTTTCACACCCTAATGCAGCTGAAACATCCTGAACAAAGAGGCATGGGCGGGCAGGTCGAAACTCGAAACAAATACAAATGACAAAAATATCAATGACCAAAAAGAGAAATGGTCGTATCATGAGGTTTTCGTTCAGACGCTAAATAACAATCAATTTAGCTCCTCTCACATATCTCCACCAGAACACCGTTGGTCTCTTTTGGATGAATAAAGGCGATCTTGGCGCCTCCAGCACCGTTTCGGGGCGTCTGGTCAATGAGCCGGACCCCTTTTGATTTTAACTCCTCAAGGGCCTCTTCAATATTTTCCACGCGAAAGGCAATGTGCTGGACACCTTGTCCCCTGGCATCTATATATTTTGCCACCGGCCCATCCGCTTCAGTGGATTCCAGCAATTCCACCTCGCTGTCTGTAATGGGCAGAAAAGCCACATTCACCTTTTGATCAGCCACGTTTTCAATATCCTGGATCTTGAGCCCCAGAATCTCTGTATAGAATTTGCCTGCCTGCTCAATACTCTTTACTGCAATACCGATGTGATCAATGTGTTTTATCTTCATGAGACCCTCCTTTCCCCAGTTTTACATCCCCCTTCCAATGGCGGCTTCCGGCTCGACCAAGTCATGTAGCGCGCTCAGCCCCAGAGGGTATAAGATTCTCCTCGCAGTAATGGCAAGAATCAGAGACAAAACTCTCTTTAACCATATTCTTTCACTGTATAACAGCAGCCTTTTCACGGTTACAAATATCCATCATGATCATGGCGTAAAGTCTGGCGCTTTTAAGTAAATCGTCAATTGTCGTGAAGTAATTTCCCCCTCCTGCTCCCGCTGAAGGCCCGTATGTGGCCGAAGGGATTCCCACTTCATTGAACACATTTATATCACGCCACATACTGCATTCAGGTCCTGCAGCCGGTTCTGGTTTCTTTTTAAAAACCTGATAATGGGCCTTTTCAATTGCATCCACCAGGGGACTGACATTCTTGGCCTCATATCCTCTCCGATAAAGAAAGAGTTCAACATCGGCTTCCATGTCAAGCTTTTTACATAGTCCCTCGATTTCCGTTTTGATCGATAAAGGGTCTTGTATTGGCGATAGTCTTACGTCTAAGTATATGGAACACAGCTCTGCTGTTTGCAGGATAAAATAAGGTGACCCGCCCCGGATTCCTCCAATATTAACCTTTGGGATCAGAGTGCCGCCCGGACATTCATACCGGTTCTTTTGCTCATATTGATAGGCCCAATCCTCAATTACTTCTATAAGCTTTGCCATGCGGACAATGGCATTTGGGTTCTTCTCCATTGGTTTAGGTCTGGGTATATAAGGCGTATAAATGGGATGATCACCGTACACGGTAACCTTGAAAAAGGCCTTCCCCGCCTCAATCCAGACAATACGGAAATCTGTTGCCTCTGCGACTAAGGCAAAGTCGCCGACAACTCCATGGGTGACTAAAAATCGTGTGCCTGCCTCTTTGCTAAGAAAGTTGGGTGATTCAAATTCATCAACTGGTTCTCGGCCGATTTCGCCACATACCATAGTTAGAACCAGATCACCTTTCAGCTTAACTCCGGCTTCTTTTATAGCCTTGGCAGCAAGCATAAAGGCTGCCATTGGCCCCTTATCGTTTACCACCCCGTTACCATAAAGCTTTTCACCCTTTTGCCAGGCCTTGTAATAGATCGGGTTGTCAATATTGCGAAAGATCCATGTATCATTTTCAGAGACAGAGGTGTCCATGTGACTGTTAAATATAAGAGAGTACCCTCCGCCGCTTCCTTTGAGCACGCCAACCACATTTTTTCTGTCCTCAAATAATCCAATTGTTTTTGTATGAAAACTGTTTTTCTTGAGCCAAGCCTCAACATATTTTGACACCTCGCCTTCTCGCCCAGGGGGACTGTTGATATTGCCTAAATCAAGGGCAAGCTGGACCAGTTCTTCTCTCTCAATAAGTTTAATGACCTTATTTTCATCAAAGGCAACTGCATTTGTCTCGTTCATGTTTCATCTCCTTCGCCATCATCAAGGTTTTTAAAAGTGAATATAAAGTAGCAGGGTTGTTAGGCCTTTTTGACACGAAGAGCGGCCAAGATCTTTTCAGGTGTTACCGGCAGTTCATTAAAGCGCACCCCTATGGCATCGTAAATAGCGTTCAGGATGGCGGGGATAACCGGCTGTATAGGCCCCTCACCACACTCCTTTGCTCCGTAAGGCGATTCTGGATCGTAGCTTGCTACTATTTCCGTAGCTATTTCCGGCATGTCAGCTATCGTGGGAATGCGATACTCATGCAGGTTGGGGTTAATGACCCGGTCTCCTTCAGCCACCATCTCTTCAAAAAGGGCCTGGCCCATGCCCATCACAATTGACCCTTCTACTTGACCCTCTACACTTATGGGATTGATAGCCTGGCCACAATCTC
The DNA here is from genome assembly GCA_022013615.1 of Desulfobacterales bacterium. The sequence goes on from JAKLQB010000521.1 coordinate 3,223, forward strand.
CCGACTCGGTCACTTTCAGGACTCGAACCTCACCTGTCTCTATATCTACCTCTACCTCAGCCACCTGGGCAGTGAACCCATATGTTGGGGAATGCCCGATGTTCCCCCCCTGGACCTTGCCTGAGGCTGAACGCCGTGGTGGGGTATAATGGCCGGTGGCAGTTAACGGCCCGGATGCCGAGATGTACTTTTCCACCGCTTCCCAGAAGTCCATGGATTTTTTTTGTTCAAATTGGGAGAAGATCTCTCCATTTCGCGAAATGAGTTGTTCTCCCTGAACCCCTAAGGATACTGCTGCTACCCCATAAAGCTTTTGGTTAATTTCCCGGGCCGCATCTTCTACAGCATGTCCGCAGGCCACAGTAATTCGGCTTGAAAAAGCTCCCAGATCAAAGGGGGTTGTAGCTGTATCTCCTGAGTATACCCTGACATCGGAATAAGGGATTCCAAGTGTCTCGGCGGCAATCATCCGGAGAACTGTATCAGATCCCTGTCCGATATCAGCAGCTCCGCAATAAACGCTTACGGCGGATTCAGTGTCCACCCGGATCAGGGCCGAGGAATGGGGTTTGTATCCGAGATAAAGGGTGTAGGCTGTCCCGGAACTATAGTGTCCTCCAGCCAGGCCAATCCCTTTTCCAAAGGGGAGCTTTCCCCGTTTCTCCAGGTAACCGGAACGCTTTACCACACTATCCAGACACTTCTTGTACTCGGAATGCCTGACATAGTTATTGAGTGCCGTAGTATGACCCGACTCCACAGCATTTTTTCTCTTGAGTTCATAGGGGGACATCCCTAATTTTAGCGCAATTTCATCCAGCATTGTCTCTAACGCAAATCGAGGCTGCACCCCTCCCAAACCTCGCATGGCACCGCAGGTCGGTTTATTGGTGTAGACCCGTCTCCCCCGGAAACGAACGTTCTGTACTTTATAGGGCAGGTGGAGCATGGCCGCACAATAAAACATGACAACCACACCCCATCCCAGATAAGCACCGCCATCCATCAGGGTGTCAAAATCAATGGCCTGAAGTATTCCACTTTCATCCACACCCACCTTTATGTGCATACGCATGGGATGACGTCCTTTATTGGTGAAAAACACCTCTTGTCTTTCAAAGGTAATTTTTACCGGTCTCCCTGTTTTGCGAGCCAGAAGGGCTGCGCACAGTTCATTAGAAGCAACTTCTCCCTTCCCCCCAAATCCACCGCCGATTGTTGGGAGGATAACGCGGATCTTTTTCATGGGTATTCCCAGGACAAGCGAAAGGGTCCTGTGCAGATAATGGGGAATCTGGGTGGATGACCAGAGGGTCAATCTCCCTCCCTCATCAAATTTGGCCAAGGCCGAATGCGGTTCCATAAAGGCGTGATTTACGTATTGTGTTGAAATGGTTTTTTCCAGCACACAAGCTGAATCAGACAGGGCCTGGTCCACATCTCCGAAGGACTGCTTCCCTTCATATATGATATTGTTTCCTTGTTTATCTTCATGAATTGGAACCGCTCCCTCCTCAAGGGCCTCTTCTGGGGTTAGATAGGCAGGGAGAGGTTCATATTCCACATCAATGAGTGCCAAAGCCTCTGACGCCGTATCTTCATCAACTGCTGCAACCGCTGCCACCCCCTCTCCCACAAAACGCACTTTGCCAATGGCAAGGGCAGACTCTGTGGGCGTTTGCGGCATTATTCCATAGAGATTAGGGGCTTCTGTGCCAATGAGAACTGCCTTTACCCCCGAAAGGGTTTCGGCCTTCTTCGTATCAATAGAGCGAATTCGGGCATGGGCGTGGGGGCTGCGTTTGATTTTGCCAACCAGCATACGTGACAGCTTCAAATCACCCGTGTATAGGGCTGCTCCAGTGGCTTTTTCCCAGGCATCATTTCGGGGAAGGCCTTTGCCGATTATGGAAAAGTCAAATCTCGACACGTTCTGGATCCTCCTTATACGCCCCCCGAGCAGCCTCGCTTATGGCCTCGATTATCTTTTTGTAACCGGTACAACGACAGAGATTGCCTGCCATTTCATGTCTGATGTCTTCTAAATCAGGATTAGGAGTTTTCCCTAACAGGGCCTTGGCAGAAAGGATCATTCCGGGCGTACAATAGCCGCACTGAATGGCGCCTTTCTCCACAAAAGTTTGCTGAAGGGGGTGCAGCTTTCCATCTTGAGCCAGGCCTTCAATAGTCTCAATATGCCTTTTATGGCATGAGATAGCCAGGGTCAGGCATGAGACTATCGGTTTTCCCTCAATTAGAACTGTACAGGCCCCACAATCTCCTTCCCCGCATCCTTTCTTGGTTCCGGTCAGTCCAATCTTGTCCCTGATCACATCGACCAAGAGGTCATTAGGCCGGACAATAACATCAAAGGATTCTCCATTGACCATCAATTCAATTACTTGCTTCATATGTAGCTACCCTCCTGAACTGAACAGCTAAAAAATCGCTACGCGAGTTTATGTTACATCCAGACCTCGTTAAGTGGTTAAGAAGTTGAGTGGTTAAGTAGTTGTTCTCGTTTGTTTTTGTACAGTTTGCATGAAAATTGGACACTCGTAGAATTCAGGAATTCAGGAATTTAGGAATTGAAATATGAATCTTTTCCTTATC
>JAKLQB010000522.1 GCA_022013615.1 Desulfobacterales bacterium
CTGTTCGCTGCAATACTAATCGGCCATCGGTGGAAAACATCAGGGTAAAAACGACATTGGGAAAACCTGTATCATACCGGCTTCTCTCAATACCAATATATCTGACTGAGCGCCTTGGCCTATTAATAGAAGAGGCTCATGGGCTGCAAAAAAACGGTGTCAAGACCTGACCTTTGGCATAGGCACGGAAATAATGTAAGTTGCTATCAAGTGCATCCATTGGTTCGACTTCCATGTATGTACTTCCGGCAAAAGGCTTCGGTAATCTCGCGCAAATCAGGAGTCAGGCACTCATGGACTTTCGCTCGAATGGTAGTCGGAACATCTCCATAGAAAGCCTCGGCAATGCCACCGGTGATGCAAGCGAGTGTATCGCTGTCACCTCCCAGCGAGATAGCGTTCCGGACTGCATCCTCATACGATATGGAATCAAGGAAGGCAATTATCGCTTCCGGCACGGTCCCTTGGCAGGAGACGTCAAACGAGTACGTTGGCCGAATATCATCCACAGTTCGTTTCAAATCGTATCCGAACCGCTGGCTGATTTCCATTCGAATTTCCTCCTTCTCATGGCCTGTCCGAGCGAGAAATACCGAAAGAGCTGTCGCCTGGGCTCCTTTGATCCCTTCGGGATGGTTGTGCGAAATCTCAGCGGTCTTCCTGGCTTCCTTAAGCACTTCATTTTTTGTATCAAACGCGAAACCGACCGGGCTGACACGCATGGCAGAGCCATTACCCCAGCTGTTGTAAGGCTGCGGACGGTCCGAATGAAGCCAGCCGATGAAAGATCCTCCGTATCCTGCTCCGGGATAACGCCTGCCGATCTCTCTAACCGATAGCTGATATGGACAGCCCGTGAGGATGGCATCGGCCACTGCAACGGTCAGCACTGTGTCGTCCGTGAAAATACACCTGGGATGGAAAAGAGGAAAGTCCTTAGTCTTGATCTGAGAATGCTCATAAACCGACCCAATAATATCCCCAGCGATTGATCCGATCATATGTCTCCCTTTCTATGTCGAACGTACCGCATGACCGGCGCAGCTATGATGCGTCCGGTCGACGCAGTTGATGCTCATTGAGAATATTCGTTGGTTTTGTCTTGTCTATCCAAGCCAGCGCCGCAACTATGTTGTCTTGTTCCCATCGATTCAGTTCACCATGCGTCGTTATGTGGGTGAGCAGCAAGCCTTCCGCCTCATCCGGATCAATGGGTGTAGCTCCCTCGGGATATTTGAAGTCAATCATGATTTGTTCCACAAATTTGAAGGAAGCGAGCGTATGAGTTCATCAACCAAGTCAGATAAGGCCTGCTCGTTCTCTCTCCTGCTGAGTGCTTGATTCTCCAAGCTCATGGTTTGAGAAGCCTGGGCAAGGCGCTGGGCCGCGACTTTTTTTACCTGACGGGCAACAGTCTCTTCCAGACTTGTGCGTGGCACGAATCCATAGACAAATACGCAATCGAGACACTCTGAGATCCGGCGCATGGTCTTGATGGTGACCGAGCCCGCCAGCTCTTCTTTCTCGATACGCGCAACAGCTTGCTGAGCGACACCGAGTCGATTGGCCAATTGCCTGGCAGTCATCCCCAGTGCGTCACGGATAGCCCGAATCCAACCTTTCGGAGGTGCTGTGACGTCAAGTAGAGGGCTAAGACGTTGGAGCGAAGCATCAAGTTGCTCTCTAATCAGTTTCTTCTTGTTCATGATCTCACTTCTTTGAGTTCAGGTGACTATACTATACATTCTGTCCAATGATAGACAGTACAACATATATATTGTACTATTGTCAAGAAAAAACAATATTTATATTGTACGAAAGCTTGTTTATTACAATATTTGTGTTGTATTTCTTCGTCTTTGTGTCAGGCATCGAAGGGATAACCAGCGGGCCTGAAGCCTTTCGAGTTGGCACGAACCTTAACGTAAAAATCACCCGCCTGCCCGCATGGCATGGCTTGGATCATCCCGATACAGCGGGAAGGTTTAATGGATCAACTTTTATTCTCAGCAGATGACCTTTTTACAAGACCCTGGTGGCCGTGGTCCAGCTCCCATCGCTTGTCTAAGTAGTAGAGTATAGGTACCGCCATCCGGGAGAGCAAAAGGGATGCAACTTCTCCCGCCATGAGCGATATGGCCAGTCCCTGAAAGATGGGGTCAAAAAGAATAACCGAGGCGGCCACAACTACGGCGGCAGCCGTAAGCATCATGGGACGGAAACGAACCGCCCCTGCATCTATGACCGCCTTATTAAGCGGCATGCCCTCCTTGAGACGGAGCTCGATGAAGTCCACTAATATGATGGAGTTACGCACCACAATACCGGCACCTGCTATGAAACCGATCATGGATGTAGCCGTAAAGAATGCGCCCATCAACCCATGTACCGGCAGGATGCCCACCAGGGAGAAGGGGATGGCGGCCATGATGACTAAAGGTGTGCTGAGGGACTGGAACCAGCCCACCACAAGAATGAAAATAAGCACTAAAACCACACCAAAGGCGATTCCCAGATCGCGGAAGACCTCGTAGGTGATATGCCATTCGCCGTCCCATTTCATGGCCAGTTGTTTGTCGCTTTCAGGAATACGTGCTGTATACTGACTGATCTTGTATCCCTCCGGCAAGACAATGGCATCGATTTTCTTACGCATTTCGAGAATGGCATACACCGGACTTTCCTTAACCCCGGCCAAATCCCCGGTAACATATACCACCGGCATCAAATTCTTATGATAAATACTGCGCTCGCGTTGGGTTTCATGGGCGGTTACCAGATCGGTAAGCGATACCAATCCTCCACCGGCCGATGGGATTTTTATGGCAGATAATCGCCTAATCCCGGCCCTGTCAGCCAATGACAGACGCACCATAATGGGCACGTCCTCTTTTTCCTCAGGTCGATGAAGCAAACCCCCTTGCATCCCTTTGAGGGCGATCTGAAGGGCCTGCTCAATCTGTTCCACACTTATACCGTGAAGGGCCGCCTTCTCTCTATCAACAACTAAATTGATCCGAGCCTGTTTCTCTTCCATAAACCAATCCGCATCCACCACGCCCGGGGTCTCTTCAAAAATCTTGAGCACTTTTTTGGCGATCAGGCGTTGGCGTTCATAGTCAGGCCCATAGATTTCCGCAACAAGTGTGGACAATACTGGGGGTCCAGGGGGTACCTCTGCCACCTTTATGCGGGCCATGTATCTATCAGCAATGCGCTTGAGCTCAGGCCTCACACGTTTAGCTATGTCATGGCTTTGGGCTTTTCGATGATGTTTGCCTGCAAGATTCACCTGGATGTCAGCCACATTGGGGCCTCGCCTCAGGTAATAATGACGCACCAGGCCGTTAAAATTATAAGGCGCTGCCGTGCCGACATATATCTCATAATCCACCACCTCGTTCACCGTTTTCAAAAACTCCCCCATTTCTAATGCCACAGAAGATGTATCTTCCAGCGTGGCGGATTCGGGCATATCTATAATCACCTGAAACTCGCTCTTGTTGTCAAAAGGCAGCATTTTAACCTTGACCCAGCCCACGAAAATAAGGGAGCAGGCCCCTAACAGAAGCACCACTAATCCAATCAAAAAAAGCCACCTCCGGAAAGATGATTCAATGAGGGGGGTCATAATACGGCGATAGAGTCTGATACTCCAGTCTTCCTTCTCTCCATGCTCCTCACCTCCACCATGCTTTTTATGTTTTAGAAGGCGCATGGATGCCCACGGTGTAACAATAAAGGCAACCAGGAGAGAAAAGAACATTGCAGCCGAGGCCCCTACAGGAATTGGCCGCATGTAAGGACCCATGAGACCGCCCACAAAGGCCATGGGCAGGATGGCGGCAATCACGGTAAGGGTTGCAAGAATTGTAGGATTTCCCACCTCGTCCACGGCCTCAACAGCCACCTCGAGAAACGGGCGATCCTTGTTTTCAGGAAGGCGGAAATGGCGAACAATATTTTCAACAACGACAATGGCGTCATCCACCAAAATACCGATGGAGAAAATAAGGGCAAAAAGGGTGATGCGGTTCAACGTATAGCCATAAAGATAAAAAACAGCAAGAGTGAGGGCCAAGGTTACCGGAATGGCCAATGCAACGACACCTGATTCGCGGCGGCCAAGGGCGAACCATATAAGGAGGATCACAGAAAAAAACGCAATGAACATGTGTAGCAGAAGCTCATCAGATTTCTCCTTTGCCGTCTCTCCATAATGGCGGGTCACGGTCATGTGGATGTTATCCGGAATAATTATTCCACGGCTCTCTTCCACCCGCTTAAGGACCCTTTCGGCTACTGTAATGGCATTTGCGCCCTTTCGCTTGGCAACGGTAAGAGTAACGGCAGGATAAATGGCATCAGAGGTATGCTCCCCACCGATTTCCTTTTTATCAACGGCAGGTCCCATCCCGAGGAACACATACTGATCAGGCTCTTCAGGGCCATCTACAATTGTAGCCACATCTTTAAGGTAAACGGGGCGATCTCCATGGATGCCTACAACCACCCCGCCCACATCATCTGCATCACGTAGAAAGGCTCCCGTATGGACCTGAGTTTCCCCGTCCACAGAAGGGTAAGTTCCGGTTTCCGACTCCCGATTGGCAGCACGAAGCATCTTAAGAATGGTGCCGGCATCCACATAAAAGGCTGCCAACCGCACGGGATCGAGCCGGACTTCAACCTGTCGTCGGTAGCCGCCAATAATACTGGTGATGGCAACGTTGGCCTCGCGCTTTACCAGGTCTTCCACTTCGGCCACAACCCTGCGTAACATGTAATGATCGACATCATCCCCCCAGAACGTCAGGGCAAGAATGGGGACGTCATCAATATAGCGGGGTTTTACAAGAGGGGGGGGAGACGCCTTCAGGAATCAGATCGTAATTGGCCGTCAGTTTGGACTGTAACCTGACGATTGATTTCTCCTCGTCTTCGCCCACAAAGAACCGGACTACCACCATGGACATGCCGGGACTGGATGTGGAATAGATGTACTCCACTCCGGGAATTTCCCAGAGAAGCTTTTCCATTGGTTTGGAAACACGCTGCTCCACCTCTTTGGCGCTTGCACCCGGCATGCTGACAAATATATCGATCATTGGCACAATTATCTGGGGCTCTTCCTCCCTCGGGAGGACCAAGACAGCAGCCATACCTAAAATGATTGACGCAATAATGATAAGTGGGGTTAGCTTTGAATTTATAAATGCCCGAGCGATTTTACCCGCCGCACCTACCGGATGTTTCATGAGACCACCTTTCCTGAACCCCATAAAGGGATTACAGGGCTATGAAAAATAAGTACAAAAGGCTTACGCATGCGATCACTCTACTTTAATCCTGGCACCGTCCACCAGGGTTGGTGTTGGCTCCGAAATGTAGCGGTCTCCTTCCTTGAGCCCTGAAAGGACTTCAACTGACTCCCCAGAGGTCTTACCAATGCGAATAAGACGAAAGTTTGCTATGCTGTCAGCATCCACCAGATAGAGTCCGGTGAGTTGCCCGCGGGTAATTACCGCTTTGCGGGGAATCAGAAGTTTTTTTGTATGGCCCATTGGAATCTCTACCCGGGCGAACAGACCGGATCTGACCTTTTTATCTATAGGCAGGTTAATCTTGACGATAAAGGAGCGGCTTTTCTGGTCTGCACTGGGAACGATGGTGCACACATCCCCCTCCAAAGGTCCTGTTTCCAGGGCAGGGACTTTTACAAATACCTTCTGCTGGGGCTGAACATAGCCGATATATGTCTCCGGCAATATCATATCCACACAAAAGCCATAGGTGGTTTCAAGGGTTAGGAGCGGGGTTCCCGGCGAAGCGAGGTCCCCTTTATCGACTAATTTTTCGGTGATAATACCGTCGTGAGGAGCGGTAATCACTGCATCTTTTTTGGTTACCCGCACTCCCACCACCTCCGCTTCTGCCTGTTTGACACGGGCAGTGGCTGCATCTACCATTGCCTCTGCCTTTTGCAGATCTGCCTTTGCCTGGCTATAGCTTGCTTCTTTTCCCTCAAAGTTTTGTGCGCTTATCAAGTCTTGTTTTTTAAGGTCTCGATATCTTTCGTATGTGGCAAGCGCAAATTTTTCTTGAGCTTTCGCTCCATCACTGGCAGATATGGCTGCTGTCAGTGCCTTCTTGGCCTCAGACAGACCTGCTTTAGCCTTATTCAATCCGGCCTCCACCTGCCGCTGGTCCATAATGATAAGGGTGTCTCCTTTTTTCACCCGGTCTCCTTCTCGTACACGAACAGACTCTACAGTGCCAAGCAGCTTGCTGGCTAAATTACTGGTGATTCCAGCCTTTACTGTTCCAACGGCTTCATAAATTAGAGGCTGGTCAGTCATTCGAGCGGTTTCCACTGATATATCCATTACCACTGGTGGGGATTTTGAAGAGGCCCCGGGTTCAATTTTTTCGCTGCACGCTGGCAAAGAAAAAAGCAGCAAAGGGACGAATAGACA
>JAKLQB010000523.1 GCA_022013615.1 Desulfobacterales bacterium
AATTAGCGACACAGAAGGACAGAACCATTGAGGCCAATGGAACTTTTACATTTAGTCTATCGCCTATCAGACCGATGACAGCCATAAGGCAAAAAACGAGTTGGCATAACAAAATTATTTGAAAGAAATAAGAGCCTCTAACAAGAAACAAGGTGGAAAGGAAACAGCCCAATAAAAAAAATGGCGTAAGCCACTTGAGAAGTTTGTGAGACAATAGGGCGAAACTTGTGAATGGGTGCTGAATCCAGCCTCTTAACCTCCATCGTTTCAATGTCCCCATAAAGTTCTTTGAAGTTTGCCGAATGCGCACTTTGATCTCGCCTTTTATGGTGGAGGTGGGCTGATCGTACGCCACGGCAACTGGCTGGTAAACGACCCGGCAATTCTGAAGGATAACATCAATTGGGGTTGTAAAATCGCAGTCGTCGATGGACGTCAGTTCTCGCCATAGCGACTTTCTGACAGCCATGCATGCACCCGTTCCGGTCGCCAAGATTCCTATTTTGCTCTCCGCTTCCCTGATTTTTTTTTCAAATGCAAAATATTTGCTTTCCGAATCGGATACGGATCTATCAGAAGCTTTGTATATGAGGTTGCCGACTACGCAGCCCACAGTTTTTTCTGAAAATGGCTGAATAAGAGCCGACAGGAAACCAGGCCCAAACTCTGTTCCGGCATCTGTGAAAATTATGACTTGCCCTCGCGCCGCCGATACGCCGTCATTTTGGACCGCCGCGCGCCCTCGGTTTTCCTCATGGTCTTGGATTAACACTCCCTGGTTGAACGAATCTCGAACCCGCATTACCGTCCCGTCTCTGGATCCATCAGAAGCAAGAATTATTTCCAGTTTTTCTGGCGGATAGCCGTTCCTCAATATATTCTCAACGCGCTTGATAATCGAGCCCTCTTCATTATAGGCAGATATCAAAACTGAGATGCTTGGCAGTTCATGGAGCGGGAATTTGGGATATTTTCGACTGGGGATAAACTTGCTCAGACTAATTATTAAAGTTGGATAGCCCACATACGTCCAGAAAACCAAAATGAAGCATACCCAGAAAAGGATCATGTCAAGCTACCGTATCTCAAAATTTCAAAGGAATTGCCTTACGACCATTCCAGGAGTACATCTCATCCTTCAAGCATGTATGCTTTTCAGGCCTTGCAAGACTGTATTGCCTGAATAATTGTATTGACATGGTCCTCGGTAAGCCCGTGGTGTACAGGAATGGCCATGATGTTTTCGCAGAGATACTCGGTAGCTTCCAATTTCTGTTTCCCATACATTTCTTCGAAGATCGGTTGTTGATGCAGCCCCCTTGGGTAATGCACACCTGTGGAAACCCCTTCCACTTTGAGATGCTCCATGAGTTCATCTCTCGCAACACCGAAAGTTAAAGGCTCAACAACAAAACAATACTGATGCCATGCATGTTCTCCATTTTCAGTTAGCCTTTGTGGCTGAATTCCGTCAATATCCGCCAAACCTTTATTCAAAAGGGAAGCATTTCGTCTTCGAACAGCTAACATCTTATCAAGCCTCTTGAGCTGTTCTCGCCCTATTGCAGCCTCCACATCCGTCATCCGATAGTTCAGACCCATCATGGAATGGTAGTACTTTCCCGTCTGCCCATGGCTCCGCATGAATCGCATTTTGTGTGCTAAGTCTCCATCATTCGTGCATATCATTCCTCCTTCACCGACAAACATGTTCTTGGAGGGGTAAAAGGAATAACATACAAAATCGTCTAATGCGCCCACATCTTTGCTTGCGAACTTCGCTCCATGAGCTTGGGCGGCATCCCACACTATCTTCAACCCATGTCTTTCAGCAAACGCTATGATGTCGCTCGAATCACATGGATTTCCGAATAGGTGTACTGGTGCGATAACCCTCGTCCTGGGAGTGATTTTGGATTCAGCATCCGCCAAATCAATGAGAAAGGTTTCCCGGTCTACGTCGCAGAAGATGGGGGTTCCGCCAGCCATGGTCACCATGCTGCCTGTTGCAATAAAGGTAAAGCTCGGCACCAATATTTCGTCCCCGGGCTTAACAACAGCCATGTACGCCAAGTGAAGCGCAGCAGAGCCGTTTGAACAGGTAACAGCGTACTTTGCGCCAACCTTTTCAGCAAATTCTTCTTCAAAACCCTCACATTCCTTGCCCTGTCGCAGCGCACCGGACTGTAGTACCCGAACCGCAGCATTGATTTCAGTGTCTGTCAGTTTTATTTCAGCCATTCCAATCATATATTTCTTACGCTCCTTTTTTGTCTATGTATCGTGCGGCATTTGTGAGCGGGTATCGCCATTAAACCCGGCTGCATCGCCTCACTAACCAGTTTGCGTTCTTATCTCCGCCATAACACTATTGAGTTCCAACGAATCCCGTACCGTGTTTCTATCCGGAGCCTCCCTGTTGATAACAGCCTGAACAAAAGATATCATCTGAAGATCCAGTACATTTCTGCGGCCAAATTTGATTTCAGTCTTTCCAGATGAGTAGCCACCACGCCCTTCCTTCAAAAAGATGAAAGAAGGCATATCCGGCTGAATAGAACCCATAAAGGTACCGTTTTCACCTTGTATCTCCACATACTGGGTGAATGCCGGCGTAATCAGATCAGCCTGGCAATGTACTTCTATACCGTTACGCCCAAAGCAACGCATCAAAATAAAATCTTCAGCATCGCACTTTATCTCTTCCCCATTTATGAGCCTTGTGGGGTAGCGAAGATCACATGAAATAACATCAATCTTTTCAAGGGGCCCGAAGTACCAACTTGCTAGATCCACCATATGAACAAGCATTTCGTTTATAGCCCCACCTCCCATGTCTTTTATATGCTTCCACTTCTGGTGCCCACCACGGCCCCCTAGTCTAAAATAGGCACTCAAGACTCGGCCCAGAGTTATGCTCTCCCCATTGACAAGCTGACGAGCAATCAATTGGTGGCCTTCCTCGAAAATGGGAACGAAACGATACACATATCCGACCATGACAATTCGATCACGTTCGTCCGCCAGTGCCTCTAATCTTGAATTATCAGTCTTGTATTCGCAAAAGGGCTTTTCACAAAGCACATCCTTGCCGGCTCGCACGGCTGCTTCGATAAGATCCACATGTGTGGGAGTTGGTGTACATATCACAACGGCGCGTGTGGAAGCATCGGAAAAGATGTCGCCGGTATTTGCTGCCCATGCAACTCCGGTTTTTCCTGAAAGGCTCTTCGCCATTTCGAGATTCAAATCACTGATAACAACTTCGACTTTTGGAATTTTCTTAATACACTCGATATGCTTTTCCGCCTGCTTTCCACAACCGACAATTCCTATCTTAAGCTTGGTTTCCAATGTATTTTCTCCAGTTTTTCGCCATGTTCATTTCTCTTAGGTTTTCGGGCAGCGGCTCAATGCTTCCGGGAATACCTTTAACCAGGGACATGGGTGGAATATCCTTGGTAACAACGGCCCCTGCCGCCACAAAAGTTCCCTTTCCGATCCGAACTCCCGGAACAACAACAACCCCGCCACCCAAGGTTACACCATCTTCTAATATAGGGCCTTCCGGTTCATAATAATCCCGCATTTTTTGGGGGTACCGGTCATTTGTCAATACGACTCCCGGTCCTATGAATACATAGGAACCGATAGTGGTGTGCGTAGGAATAAAACAGTTGGATTCAATCTTGACGAAATTCCCCACAGACACATGCCCTTCAATGACGGTATTCGTGCCTACGACAATATGATCACCGAACATACTGCATTCACGGATAACAACATTGTGACCAGTTTGAAAGTCATCCCCCGTTGTTACATCAGCGTACAGAATGCTTCCAGCTCGCACGGTGCAGCCTTTGCCGAACCTGACGGGAGAGCAATCCTGAGTGTATTTCAAACCTACGATAGCTCCCGGCTGTATCTCAACTTCTGCTCCCGGCGCCAAGAAAACCTGTTGGTGACCCATATTGGCTCCCATCTTTCACTGAATTCTATGACGAAATAATCCTGATGCAAATATCAACAATTTTGGCCGCAGCGGACCCGTCACCAAATGGTACCGGCCATTCCCTCTTTGTTCGAACGGCCTCTTGACTTGCCGCCACAATTCTCTGCGGATCGGTCCCCGCCAGACGGTTTGCACCGTGCGAAAGGGTCTCTGTCCATTCCGTGTTCTCTCTCAAGGTTACAGCCGCTACATGGTGAATACAGGCCTCCTGCTGGACTCCCCCAGAGTCTGTAAAGACAAGGCGTGCATGAGCAATGAGGTTTAGGAAATCAAGATACCCTACTGCTTCGTGAACATGCAGCCCGGGAAGGGCATTCACCCAGTCCCATAACTCAAATTCTTTGAGGCGTTTCAATGTCCTTGGGTGGCAAAGGAATAGAATCGGGAGGTTGAGGGCTTCACTCGCACGTGAAACCCCTTCCAAAATGTTCCGAAGAAGATCCTGAAAATCAACGTTCTCCTCCCTATGGGTCGTCAGCAAAGCATACCCACCCGCCTTCAATTTCAAACGTTCCAAGGCATCGGAATTTTTCTTTGCCAGTGTCAAATGCTGGATAGATGCATCAACAATGGGGTTTCCGATTATATAAATCTTCCCTTGGACCGATTCCTTAAGCAGGTGTTTTTCAGCCTTTTCCCCTGTTGCAAAGAGGTGCTCGGAGATGTGGTCAATCATACGGCGATTGTGTTCCTCAGGCATGCGCCAATCGAATGATCGTTCCCCGGCTTCCATATGCCCAACCTGCATTCGCAGTTTTCGGGCTGCAAGGGCTCCAGCTAGATTGGTATTTGCATCGCCCCCTACCAGTACAAGCGAAGGCTTCTCTTTTAATAAAACACGTTCAATGCCTTCCAACATGGCTGCGGTTTGAGCCCCGTGCGTCTTTTTGTCGGCTACGCCTTCAATATGATATTGCGGCTCTGGGAGCTCTAAATCCGTAAAAAATTGAGCATCCATATTGGGCGAATAGTGCTGGCCGGTATGGATGACGATATGGGGTATAGATCCTTTTTGCAATTCGTGAATGATGGGGGCAAACATCACAATACCGGGACGTGTGCCAACGATTACAGCGATCTTCCTATCGAGACTACTAGAATCTAAAGTTTTAACTTCTCTTTTCATTACCAAATCCCACTATTGAGAGTTCACGAATCAAAGAAACAATAAATGACACCCTAAATGTTGTCAGAATCTGACATTGTTAAATGCCACGAAAGCCTATCATTAAGAAATAATTCTCCTTTTCCCATAGGGTGAATGATAAAGGGCATTGCCTTAAAGGGCATATAGCCAGAAAAAAGTAGCGACTTGTAATATGGCCCACATTTGTTCACCCAACACGAAATCATGTCTGCTTTTTCATGGAGAGCAAATTGATAAACAGTGGAGAGCATGCTATAGAAACAACTCTTGTGGGAAGGCAGTGTTAAGAAATCAGCCACATAAATCACTTTTAATCCTCCCCAAAAAGCTTTTTTAAGGACCACGTAGCCTACGGGGAAATCTCTCAATTTCGCAACAAAGTAAAAATAATCATCGACATTTTTTTCAAATCGCCATGAAAGGTAATCCTTATCACGTATGATTATGATGTCAAAGGCCTTAGAAGCCGCCTCAAAAATCGTGTTTCCTATTTCAGCCAGAGAGGGAATTTGGGAAACCTTATATTTGCAGTTGATGCGACCAATCAGAAAATTATGCGCTAAGGTGATTTGTAAAAGGAACTTGGCAAGGCCAAACGACATCAGTTTTGCTTTCAAATAATATTTAATTATTTTTTCGGTAGGAATGGGCTTAACCTCATTAACTTGCCAGACAGTTTTTGGCCGACCGAAGCCGAATTTCTTCTCTGGCTGAAATA
>JAKLQB010000524.1 GCA_022013615.1 Desulfobacterales bacterium
AAAAATAAATCTTCAGTCATGTCGAGAAGTTTTTTCGCTTTCTGTTGCATTACTGAATTTATGAGGCAGGCATCTTTCAGCTCACTGGGATGCCCCTGTACAGCCTCTTGAGCTAACTTTCGAAACAATTGCCTGTCTTGAATTCTCACTGCATAATACATGGCAAAATGGTATTGAACAAAATAGAATTTTCCTTTACTCACCTCCATGGCCTTTTCAAAATACACCTTCGCCTGGCGCGCATCTCCACCTGCAAGCCCTGGCCTGGCCGCAAGAATTGTGCCCATCAGGACATATGGTGTCCCATACAAATAACCAGGATTTAACTCTAAAACCCTTTCAAGACAAGCCTGGGCGATCCCCATCTGTGCAAGGGCAGCGGGTTTGTCGAGGTTCAAGTTTATCCATGCATGCCAGGACATTGTGGTATAAAAAAGGGCTTTAAACTCTCTCTCCCCAAATGTGTTCAATTTCGCACGGATGTTCTCCGCATCGAGGCCGGATTCTTTTAGGAATGCCCCTTTTCGCCCAAGGGCTTTGAGCCCGTAACCCCTGGCCCGGAGATAAAGCCGGGAAGCCCTTTCCGGATCTTCTTCCTCGACAAAAAGCATGCTGTAGCCTGTGAACCCCATACAAAGGGCCGTCAAAAGCTGTTTATTTTGGGGATCATTCTTTACCAACCCCTCCATCAACTTAAGATCGGCCGGAAAGGATAGCCGTGCAAGCTCCGGATCGCATTCTTCAAAAAAGGTCTGGGTTAAATTGGGTATCAGGGACGGCGAGAGCTGCGTTACCAGTTTTACACAGCCCGATAAAATTGGAATCAGCAGGATTATTATAAGCATTTTGAGAGTAGCATTTTTCATATGATATCCATATAGCAACTAATATCCAATAAAAGAATCATTCTGCTTAAGGGGGTATTTCAGGAGTTTTTTTGCCAAGAACTGGGCGCCTGATCCGTTTTCCATGTTCAATACTTTCTGGTAGTAATTAACGGCTTCTTCCCTGTTGCCCTCGAGATCGTAGCTCATTCCTATTTTCATTAAAGGCCATGCTATCATCTCTGGATCGTTCAGGGAATCTTTCTTATTTAGAATAACCTCCAGTTTTGCCCTGGCTTCATTATATTGTTTTTTAAATAGATCATGCACGGTTTCGAGGTAAAGAGCCCGCTTCCCCCATAAACCTGCCTCACTCAATGTCTTGGCCTGCAGGCTTCTCTGGCGTAAGAGATTGACCGTATCATGGTATTCGCGATCCATACCCAACCTTATATAACACACCCCTAATAAAAACCTCCAACGAGGGCTTTGTCTGTATTTTTTTGCCAGTTCGTCGGCAAGCTTCATAGCTTTCAAAAAGTCCTCTTCCACAAACAGATAGATATGAATGAGCATGCTTTTGGCTTCTGTTGCCGAATATACAGCCTCTTTCGCAGCGATGTTCAGTTTTTTTAAGCCTTCTTCCATATTCCCGCGATGGATAAAGATATAATAGAGAAATTTTAAAACGCCCGAAAGCCTGTCAGTATAGTAATCGAAAATGCCCAAGCCCAGAAGGACATCCTTATTTTCTGGATCAATTTTGAGACAGGTCTTGAGGGCGTCGATCGCCTTTATAGCCAGCGAGAACGAGGGGAACCAATTATTTTGCATCAGTTCAAATCGTCCCTTGAAGCCCAGGGCTCCTCCCAGATAGAAAAAATCATAACAATCCGAGGAATCGCTCTCGATACTCTTTCTCGCAATTTCTATAGTGCGGTCAATCCGTGTTTGATATTCCGTTACAGTATCGCGAGACCAAAAACCAGAGGATAGCCGGGACCAGGTGACCATGGCCAGGTAGAAGTAACCTATAGGTTTGTCAGGAAATTCATCGATTACTTTGCGGAAAAGGTTTTCTGCGTCGTCAAAGCTGTTATCATACAGCAGATCAATTCCCTTTATGATATCCTTGTTGATCCGAGTTCCCTTACAATTGCTATCTTTTGGTTTTTCAAGTGCCCAGGTGTTTGTTGACGGTATGGCCAGTAGTAAAAATGAGGCGAGGGTCAAGAAAAGAATTATTTTTGGGATGTATGATTTGGTGAGGAGGTGTCTTTTCAACTTGAAGCCCTTTTGTTAAAGGTAAGTCAACTACCGCCCCTAAAAGGGATGGCTTGAATGGTGCCCTAAAAGGATCCAGACATGTAAATAAAATGGATTCGAATGATAAAGGTCAAAGCCCAAATTTCAAATGAATGTCAAATGACAAATGCTAAAAAATATGTCCACCCATTGATTCAAACGCAGCCTACACTAATGAAGATGCACAATGGGAAAAAGAGTAAGTTCTCAAAAAGTCCGGGCTGTATTAGAAAAATCCCCCTCAATCCCCCTTTACAAAAGGGGGAAGCAGTCGGAATGCCCTGACTTATTGAGATGTTACGAAAAAGATAAATAACTGATCGATTTGGAAAACATTTTGACATTAGGGTTTTGGATTTGATTTGACGTTTGGATTTTGTCATTTGAGCTTTATTCCATAGGGCATCACAAATCACTATCTAACAATCATAGCAGGGCTGGGACCATCCCGCTACTGCGGGATGGTTTAAGGGATTAATCAAACCCCGCACAATTTATATGCGCAGGACTTGGCAGACTCAATGTCGGCCAATCGTGTGATCATGATCTTTTGGGCCTGGGGAGAGCCGGTCCCATGAATCGATTCCGTTAAATATGACACCGCGCCGGTTCCTAAAGTAATATTTTCAATAAGACGGAGTATTCGTATCCGTTTTTCGCTATCCACGCCCTTCATGCCCACTAAATACTTCTTCAGATATGGTCCTATTTCGGGGTTCTCCTGGTCTTTTAGTGAGGGCATGGTAACTAAAATACCACCGGCTATGTCCTGGGCCAGTCGGGATATCTCAAAGGGAAAGCGGGTGACGTTGAGTTTGCACA
>JAKLQB010000525.1 GCA_022013615.1 Desulfobacterales bacterium
TTTGCTCCGATTTGGGGGTGTCCGCTTTGCTTTGGAATAGGCGTCCGCTTTCGATTGGAATGAGTGTCCGGAATGGATTGGAATCAGTGTCCGGATTCGTCGGAATACACACTGTTTTCCAGTGAGCCTTATCGTTGGACGAATAGGGTGAGGTAATTGATGAAAGAACCGGAATTGAAAAATAAAGCGGAAGTAGTTTTAAGGAATCATCTTTTCCGTTGCTTCAAAGATGTCGTTAAAGAATTTCCAGATATAAGCGACATGCCCAAGGAAGAGGCAGTTGATTATTTATTAAAACTTCGCCAAGAAGGAAAGGTTATAATCAAATTGAATACAGTGGATGATTTGATTAAAACACAAATTGAATGGGTTTCATAACGGCCCAAAGTATTGATTATGAGAAGGAGGAGAACATGGGGACAATAAAAAAACAAACAAAAGGCGGCAATATCTATCAACTTAAAATTACATTGAGAGGGAGTAAACCACCTATCTGGCGAAGAATACAAGTCAGGAGCAATACAACTCTTGCAAAGCTACATGATATTTTCCAAATAGTGATGGGATGGACTAATTCCCACTTGCATCAGTTTATTATTCATGAAGTTGAGTATGGAATTCCTGAGCCAGGTTATGACATGGATTTAGAAGATGAAAAACGTGTAAGATTAGGAGAGCTTATTTTTGCTGAAAAGGAAAAATTTATCTATGAATATGATTTTGGAGATAACTGGGAACACGAGATTTTGGTCGAGAAGGTTTTTCCTATTGAAAAAGGGGTACAATATCCAATTTGCTTGAAAGGGAAAAGGGCTTGTCCTCCCGAAGATTGTGGTGGAATCTGGGGCTATTCAGAACTTCTGGAAGCAATAGAAGATGTTAATCATCCCGAACACGATGATATGCTTGAATGGATTGGAGGTGAATTTGATGCAGAGGAATTTGATGTTACAATCATCAATAAGGGGTTAAAGTATATTAAGTGAGAAACATAGAAAAAAGATTCTGCATTAGAAAAGCACCTAACCATTGAATAATGGCACGAGGGTTCCCAATTTTACTGTTTGCGGAAAATATTTCCCTTATCCTCTTTCATTTGAGACCTTGAGACCTTTTACATTGACAAAAAACTATCTTTCAGATAAAAATTTTGCGTTATTGAAAAGGGTGGAAAATCGTAATAAATACGTGAAAAGGTGTGGTCAAGATCAGGATTTTTCGGTATTTTTTTTAAAATAACAATAATTCAAATAAACCAATAAATTCAAATGCCTGGGTGGCGGAATTGGTAGACGCAAGGGACTTAAAATCCCTCGGGAGTTATTCCTGTACGAGTTCGATTCTCGTCCCAGGCACCAGAAACCATTAAGGATTTGGGATTTTCTCAAATCCTTTTTTTTGCCGAAATCTCAATTTGTAGCGGTTTTTGTAGTGGTTTTGCCATTTAAATATTCTTCCTGCTGCCTTGCAGCTCTTTCCAAGTCATCTTTGCTTACTATGTCGTATCGCCTGTAAACCGATGTAGTTTTATGGCCTGTTATCTTCATTGCCACTGCCTGAGAAATCATAGACCTGCTAAGATTCCTGACTGCCGTTCTTCTGAAATCATGCATCATAGGGCCACTGCTTAGCGCAGATTCCCACTTTTTGACATATCGCTGATTGAGTTTATACCCATAGCCTAACCCTGCATCTCGACAAGCATTGTTCCAGATAAAGCGAAAATCTTTAACCTGCTCTCCGTTTCGATGAAACACATATTCGCAACCCTTTCTCTTTAGCCCTTGATGCCTCATTAGCTTTAACAGCGCATCGTCCATGTAGATAGTCCGGGGCTCCTTATTTTTAGTCATGTCACCGGGTATTTTAATCAACCGTTCGTTTATATCCACCATGTTCCATATAATATTTCTGATTTCATCTATCCTCCAACCGGTTCGATAAGCGAAAGTAACAATCCCCCGCATGTAATCTGGCAGTTTTTCAAGCAGGGCTAAATAATCTTTATGCTCAAAGAATCCTTTGCGTGGAGGGGCTTCCTTCAGCATTGGAATATGTGGCCTACTTGGTAGCCTCTCGCTCTGGATTGCCAAGTTGAACATTCGCTTCAATGCTGCAAGTTCGCGGTTTATTGTGCCATTGCCTGCACCGGCCTTTTGCCTTGCATTGATGAAGTTTTCAATTAAATCGCTTTTAATATCAACTGCTCTAAATTTTTTAAAAAAGTCCTTTAAGTGATTGATACGTGGTCGTTTTTGACCTTTGTGCTCGTAATTCGTTACAAGCAAAGATTCCATATCCTCATAACGCACCTTTTCAAAATGGACCCCTGGGGTTTTGCCCTGAGAAATATCACCCAACCTCTGCTTCAAGAGCTCAACGGCCACCATTTTCTTTTTAGACTTTGCACTCTCCTGATAGACCTTACCTCTGGCATAGTATTGAAGCCACCAGGTCTTACCCCTGAGATAAACGGTTCCGGTTCCATAGTCTCTCTTGGCCATTATTTCGCCCCCCTTTCCTTTTTCTTCAGGTATTCCGTTAATGCCCTGATGATAAGCTCTTTCATTGAAATACCCATCAAAGCAGCCTCAGACTTTGCCTTTCTGTGAAGGTCTTCCGGGAAATCTTTAAGATATACAACGGACAATGTTTTTCACCCCCTCTCTATCGTATTTATAATAAATATAAACTTTACGAAAAAGGATGTCAAGGAAAAAGATTTACTTTCTTGAAGGTTTCTACTTATTACTCTTTCATTCCCCACCCCTTTCTTTTAAATTTAACTCCTGTTCAAGAACCTATTTCTAAGAGAGATGGGGTTTTGTTTTTTCTTGACTTTAGAATCGGTTAGGCGTTTCATAAATTTATGATTTTTTTTTCCAACCTTTAACCTCCAATCAAGAGGTTCCACATGGAGACACACTTAAGATACTGCCAACCTTCAAAGGTAAAGCCCGTTTGAATATAAGTGGGAGCAAATCTGGAAGCCGAAAGCACTTATTATAACCTAACCCTAATTATAATCTTGGCAGTGCTGTTATTTCTATTTTACTAAATAGAAGTTTTAAAAATATCCGAGAAACAAAATCTTACAATTTATTAATGAGCAGCTAAAAAGTGAAATAAAAAAAGACCAGAAAAAGGAGTATACAATGAACATCATGAGGCCTATCTTTACGGTTGTTGTTATTGCTTTCGTACTTCTCTTGACATTTCAAGAAATTAGTACTGCAAGGTCAAGCCGTAACCCATACCGTGTTTCCGTGACAGTTCAAGCGGATGAAAGCATAGAGAGATCAATAAACAGTTACATTAAGAGAGAGCTTCGCTCTATAAACGATGTCGTAATCGTTGACACTGATGCAGCGTTTGAATTACGTGTTTTGGGTGGCGAAATCAAACAGGCAGATGCCATCGTTATTCACTATACTGTATTAGAGACACTCCATTGTAGTTATGTAAGCATAGAATTGTATAGTGCTATGAAGGATTTTCTTGAGGTGAATTTTCCAGAGATGGATATTGTGACTCGATTGAAATACCAAAATCAGTTTTATAAGATTCTATTGGAAAAAGCACCTGATTTGAGACATTACGGCCACGGAGGTTTAGAAGTTGGAAGCTTCACGTATTTGGAAAAGTTTTGTAGACGAATCGTTGCTACTTTCGATACCGTTTACTTGGAGCCGCAGCGGAGGGGAACACAGGCAGGGAGAGACTTTTTTAGAGGGCTTGGAAAAAAATTTGAGGGGAAAGATAGCTCCGAATAGACTTGGCGATACAAGAGGCCGACCCAGACAAATGCACCTCCCAGCGCTCAAAAAAATGAAAACACCAAGTTATAGTTAGATGTAGGCTCCCTAACTGCCTTGACAGGACACGTTTTTGAATTCCTCAATACTGGGGCATAAACGTCATTGTTTTTTTATTGTTAGGAATGAGCTTTGGATGTCATATTTTTCTCAATAATACCCGTTTCACAATACCCCAAACCCCTCTGTGTCAATGAAAGTGAGACACTTACCCCTTGAACAATTAGTGTAGGGCGGGTAAGGAGAATCACTGTGAAAACAATAGCAATTAATCAGAGCAACAAGGGTACTGGGGAGGCTTTCCCGGAGGGGGCACCGGAAGGAGCCCGTAGGGCGACTGGAGGTGACCCCTCCGCCGCCAAATTCTCCAATTTTTTGCCGCCTGATCCTGAAGTCACTGGAAAGAGGCCCCGTCGAAAATTCACTGCAAAATATAAACTCAGGATGCTTAAAAAAGCTGACACATGTACTGAGCCGGGACAACTTGGAGCTCTTTTACGCCAAGAAGGGCTCTACTCGTCCAACTTAACAACATGGCGAAAGCAAAGGGATGAGGGTATTCTTATAGCCATGTCGCCAAAAAAGCGTGGACGAAAAGCTCAGTCTAAAAACTCTCTGGCTCCAGAGGTTGCCAGACTTCAGAAAGAAAATCAAAAACTTAAAAACAAGCTGAAACAGGCTGAACTAATCATTGATGCCCAAAAAAAAATCTCAGAGATTCTGGGGATAGCCCAGAATCACGACGAGAACGAAGGGAGCAGCTCATGAAGAGTGCCCTTAGCCTGAGCAATGATACCGGCAAGAAACCGGCTTGTGAAGCATTTAACGTGCCCAGAGCCTCATTTTACAGGTATCTCGACAGAAGGAACCAGCCTCAAGAAGATAACAGAGAGAGGCCAACGCCTCCTTTGGCCCTTAGTCCCATTGAAAAGCAGTCTGTGCTTGATGCCCTTTATTCTGAGCGATTTCAGGATAAAACACCCTATGAGGCCTATGCCACCCTTCTGGATGACGGCGCCTACTATTGCTCTATATCGACAATGTACCGTATCTTAAATGCTGAGCATGGCAACGTTGAGGATCGGCGCCGCCAGGTCAAGCGTCCATATTACTCGAAACCTGAATTACTGGCAACTATGCCCAACCAAGTCTGGTCCTGGGATATCACCAAACTGAAAGGCCCCGTCAAATGGACCTACTTCTATCTGTACGTTATTATGGATATTTTCAGTCGTTATGTTGTCGGTTGGATGGTTGCGCATCAAGAAAGCACTGCCTTGGCCAAAAGGCTTATTGAACAGTCTTGCATAAAACAGAACATTGAGCCGGAACAACTGACCCTACATGCAGACCGTGGTCCAAGCATGAAATCCAAAGGGGTGGCACAGCTTCTCGCTGATTTGGGCATAACCAAAACCCATAGCCGCCCTTATGTGAGTAACGACAATCCCTATTCGGAGTCGCAGTTCAAGACCCTCAAATATTGTCCTGACTTCCCTGGCAGATTTGGCTCAATCCAGGATTCGAGGGCTTTTTGCCAACGGTTCTTTCCATGGTACAACGAAGAGCATTATCATGCAGGCATTGCTCTTATGACACCGGAAAATGTTCACTATGGCATGGCACAACAGATCTATGAAGATCGAGTTGAAGTCCTGAAATCGGCTTTTGACCTTAACCCCAAAAGATTCAAGGGAAATGTACCAAAACCCCCGGTATTGCCAAAAGCGGCTTGGATAAACAAACCTGAAACAGATTCGGTGCTGTATGATTAGAGTTTAATTTCTTGGATCGTGTGTCTCATTTTCATTGACATATTCCGTTGACGATTAGGGAAGGTTTAAAGGGGAATTTTGAAAGTCGGTCGGCTAATATTTCACGGGATGTGTCCTTAAAATCCACATCGGCCCATACACAAGGGATATTGACGATATTCTCTTTCTTCCCGCCTTTACCGTCTCGCGTCGCTACACCGAAATAAAGATGATCCTTTTCGTTCTGCTTACAAAATGACATAATCCCGGGAAGATCACTTATCTCGAAAAACGCCTGCTTCTTTGAGGGTAACGCCCGAACTTCAATTTTACCCTCGGAGAACTGATATAATGTTTCAAAGAATTTCATTGCACTTCCTTAGATTATGTTCCTCTGTCCACTCTGTCCTGCCACCTGTCAAGCAACAAAGACAACCGTCTGTTATACGGGAATGCCGTCACTACCGCTGCTATCCAAGGCAAAAGCAGTTTTGCAAATTTCCTGTATTTGCGTGGCTTATTCATTGCCGCCACCTCCGTTGTCGGGGAAGATATCCTCCACCTCGCAATTTAAGACTTTGGCCAACTTCAGTTTTTCCTCATTCCGGGGATTCCGATACCCCCTCTCTATTAACGAAATCTTGGCGGCATTCAGACCAGTCCTTCGTTCCAAGTCGTAGATAGTCAATTCTTGAAAGAGCCGTTTTTGCCGTAATGGAGAGAGCATTTTTAAACCTCCGCAAAATTTTTTTCCGTATCTGATAGGTGTAACTATAATATTATTATCTGATTATGTCAAGCTAACTTATTGATATAGTTGGAACTCTTCAGTATCTTAAAAGCTGGGGACTCAAAAGTTCCAAATATGTGAGAGGGGGATTTAACTCCATGAGTCGCGGTTCATCGGATAGTTGAAAGAAATGGCGCTAAGGGTAGGCAAAGAATGAAGGGAAGGTTAGTTTTACTCGGATGGATTTTGTGCCTGCAAGTATCTCTGATGGATACCCTTTACATTTTTGCGTGTATATGTTGTAAATGTCATCTCTCTAATTTCAAGCAAATTGAGAAGCTCGGCGATCTCAACATAAATTGCATTTTGAGATAAATTTGAATGTTTCGAGGCAATGTAATAGACATGGTTAATAAATAGCTTTATTGAGTCCCATCCCTTTGTGCTTTTTCGACCGCGTGGAAATGTCGCAATAATGCCATATTTGTGCATCCACTGAAGTTGCAGGAGTGTCTGGGAGGGTTCAATCTTAGAAACGTTGTTCTTATCAAATTCCTTCAAAAACTCTTCATTTAATATGCCTGGGATCTTCTTCAATGTTGAAATAGCTTTATCATATTCCTGATCCTCTTTTTTTTTTGCCCGCTCATGCTTCTTCATCTCAGCCTTGTATACCTGTTTATAGTACCCCTTTCTGTGAATCTCACTTTTAAGGTTATCCCGAAGGCAGAGCAAGGAGTCCGCAATATGAACTATTCCTTCATTGGAATTGGAGAGTTTTTTTAGTTTCTTAATGAGTTTCTGGAAACGAAGATCCTCGTTCTGCCCATGTTCTTTCTTGAACCAACTAATAAAATCACTTATGGTGCCGAGGCCAGGTAACAGCATTTCACTTTTACCTGTTACACCTGATACTGGGGCCATCAGATCTTCTGGTTTGGGTGTTTTCTCCAGCTTGGCCTCAAAATAAAACCCGCCAAAGGTGGTATCTAAAATTTTCTGTATCTCTTTTGAAAGATCCGGATTCATAACACCCCTCCACTAGGCAGTGGCTCCACCTTTGAGGTGGTGGGGGCAGGTCGGTAGTGGAGATACCGATTCTTCAGGGTGCACATCCTTAGCCCCCACGTATGGGAATTTCAATCCAATGCAGTTAAATACTACATCTTGTAGAGAAAAAAATCAATGACACAAGATAGATGTACTGTAAGTTTGACTGAAAATATGTAACGGTTTTGTAATGGTTACGAACCAAAACAGACCAAAACTAACCCCTAACAGACCCAAACCACTACACCGTAACTATAAGAAAACCCCCCGGAAACACGCCATTTATGGGGCTCTCCGGGGATGCTGGTATGGACTTAAAATCCCTCGGAGCTTAGTCTCTGTACGAGTTCAATTCTCGTCCCAGGCACCAGAAATAAAAAGGACTTAAGGCAGGAACCTTAAGTCCTTTTTTTACGACCGCGGTCTTTTGGTCGTATACTGATCCGTCAGTAATTGTAATTTCTCAATAAGTCCAGCCTGTATTAGAAAAATCCCCCTCAATCCCCCTTTGCAAAAGGGGGAAGAAGTCGGAATGCCCTGACTTATTGAGAAGTTACCAGCAATTCACATTATGTCTTTCACACGGCCTTGTAGCAGCAAGGTCTAAAGGATGAACTTAGAATTGCTGCCTCAAACATCATTTTTCCATACTGATGGGATCTCCAGGCCGCTCGGAAGCTCCTCAGCCCTGGCCTGTGTCCGCCATACTATCTCAACTATTTCGCGAACGCGGTCAACGACGGGCTTTGCCTCTCCGCCTAAATTAGCCCTGGCAATGCCTGCTTCTCCAATCAGGCCCCAGAATTGATCCAAATCTCCTACCTTCTTAGACGAGTCACCCTGCAGTTTCTTGAGACGCTTCAAAAGCCGAGACTTATAGCCTTGATCAAACTCATCGCTTCCTGCAACAAACTTCCCGATTCCGTCTATCATGGCCTCTATCTTCTGCAAATCTCCTTTAGAAAATTCGTAGGAAAATACGCCCCCGAACTTCGTGCTAAAATGAAATTTTGTGCTTTCAAGGAGGCTGTGGGCCTTGTTTTTCTCCAGTTTTGTTATCTCGCGGCCAAGATCAAAAAAGGCCTGTCGGATAATCAAAATGCTATCCATTTTACTTTCTGTCAATTCTGGAAAAGTAATATCCAGTTCTTTGGCGCTGGTAAAGGCCTGTAACAGGCCATATGCTTTAAGATATGCATTATAGTATGCCTCAACCGAATGCTCTTTCTGACTTATAGCTTCGTCCGAAGCGTCAAACTTTGCCTTGACCTTTTGCGCCGCAGGCAGGACTTCTTCCGGAAGTTTATCAACAAACGCATCGTCAAACATAATCAGAGCCCTTTATTTCAGATTTCCATGTTTGTTTCAGTCAAAGATGTAGAATATGCTAACCTTTAGATCTCGTTGAGTGGTTAAGTAGTTGAGTTGTTAAGTTGTTGTTATAATGATCATATCCATTATGGGATAAATGCAAAAGGAATGCCATTTAGCTGGTTCGTATCGTTAGAGTCTAACCGATTGATTATTCATTGTATTTAGGCATTAAATCAAGAAGAGTAAGCGGATAGAAGGTCAATTCGGGTGGGTCATAACAGGTTGTTCGGTGCATTAACGATAAATTCCGAATAAGGAGTTAAGATAACCCCTTTGGGCCTTTCTTAAATGTGAAATGAGTATTTAAAAA
>JAKLQB010000526.1 GCA_022013615.1 Desulfobacterales bacterium
CCACTACACGCTTTGCGTATTTAACCGGTATTCTTCTCTGCCCTCTTTCCACAAAAACTATCACACCCACAACAACAATCATCAGGGCAACAATCAGAACCATAAAAAAAGGAGTAACTTCACCGGTACCCATCAGCCTAAATGTATTGCCTACGGCTAATGGAAGGCTTGCAACGATGCCTGCAAAAATGATTAGCGAGATCCCATTCCCGATACCTCTTTCGGTAACTTGTTCTCCCAGCCACATCAAGAAAGCAGTTCCAGCAGTCAATGTAATCACCGTAAGGAGCCTGAATCCCCAACCTCCGACCGGTACGATCATAGCCCCCCCCGGGCTGGACATATTTTCAAGACCAACAGCGATCCCAAAGCCCTGGACAATACTCAAGATCACAGTCCCGTAACGCGTGTATTGAGTGATCTTCTTGCGGCCCTGCTCACCTTCCTTTTTTAACTTCTCAAGATGCGGTATGACGACAGTCAGAAGTTGAAGGATAATAGAGGAACTGATATATGGCATAATACCGAGGGCCATTACTGACATATTACTCAGTGCGCCCCCCGAAAACATGTCAAAAAGCCCAAAAAGGCTCCCTTGCTTATCACTGAAAAAAGCAGACAGAGCTGCCCCGTCTATGCCGGGTGTTGGGATATGACACCCTACACGATAAACAGCTAACATAAACAGAGTAAAAAGAATCCTCTTTTTCAGTTCAGGAATCTTGGTAATATTTTGAAACCCGCCAATCATTCTTATACAGACCTCAAGCTCATTTTATTTCCGATCATCTTAACCTCGCCACCTGCAGCCTCAATCTTTGTCCTGGCAGCCTTGCTCACCCTGTCAACCTCAATGACCACGGGGTGAGAGATATCGCCTTCTCCGAGAAGCTTGATATCACCCCTTGCGTTTTTTACCAGTCCGGCTTTTCTCAGGGCATCTATATCCAGATTAGAGTTTGGTTCAAAGCTATTCAAGTCTTTGATATTGATGATAATACATTCTTGCCTGAATATATTGGTAAAACCACGTTTGGGAAGGCGCCTTTGAAGAGGCATCTGCCCTCCCTCGAAACCAGGGCGGGTCCCGCCACCAGAACGTGACCTCTGTCCTTTATGTCCGCGACAACAGGTCTTTCCGTGTCCGGAGCCCTGTCCCCTGCCCACCCTCTTGCGTTTCTTTCTGGAACCCTCAGCCGGTGAAAGCTCTTGAATTTCCATCACTTTTTCCTTATACAACCTCAATCAATCTTAACAAGAAACGTCACCTTATTAATCATTCCCCTTATAGCTGGCGTATTCTTCAGTTCCACTGTCTTGTTAAGCCTTGTGAGGCCCAAGCCCTTCAAAGTGTCACGAATTTTTTTGTTCTTACCTATCCCGCTTTTTACAAGAGTTACTTTAATCATTTCAACACTGCCCAAGAATTTTTGAATTAAGTAGACTTAACCTAACAACTCCTCAACCGTCTTGCCTCTTCGGCGGGCAAATTCTTCGGGCCCTCTCAATGACCTTAATCCTTTGATAGTTGCCCTCACAAGATTATGGGGATTGTGGGAACCGAGACACTTTGTCAGTATGTTCTGTATGCCTGCTGCCTCCAAAACCGCCCGTACCGCACCACCGGCGATCAAACCCGTGCCAGGGCCGGCCGGCTTCAAGAGAACACGACCCGCACCCCACCGTCCAATCACCTCATGAGGAATTGAATTATCGCCAAGGTAGACATTCTTCATCTCTTTTTTTGCCTTTTCAACACCCTTCCTGATGGCTTCAGGGACTTCTTTTGCTTTTCCGAGCCCGCTTCCAACCATTCCTTTACCGTCGCCAACCACTACGATCGCGCTAAAACTAAATCGACGTCCCCCCTTGACAACCTTTGCCACCCGGTTGATATGAACAACTTTTTCGATTAACTGAATTTCATCCTGTTCCTTGAACAATGAATTTCTCCCCTGCTTTCCAGTATTTAGTTACTTGTTGTTTATGATCTCCGGCGCGGGGGGATACCCCGTTTTCCCGCCCTAGAACTCCAGTCCATTCTTGCGCGCGGCCTCAGAAAGGGCCTTTACCCGACCATGGTACAAAAAACCGTTTCGATCAAAGACAACCTTTTTGATCTCTTTCTTGAGCGCCGCATCAGCAACAGCAGCACCAACCACTGCTGCCCCTTCCTTGTTCCCGGTATTCTTCCCTATCTTCGATCCAAGCTCCTTGGACAATGAAGACGCCCCTGCCAAAGTCCTGCCTGTGGAATCGTCTATGATCTGGGCATAAATATGCCTGGAACTTCTGAAAACGCATAAACGGGGTTTTCCGGTAATTCCTCGCACTTTTTTCCTTACCCTTTTTTTTCTCCTTACCCGCGTCTCCGCTCTGCTCACGGCACCCATGCTCACAACCTCTTAGTTCGTGTTGTTTATAATTGCCCGTACTTCTCTTGGAATCCCCACCCTACGCCCGTCGAGACCCCAGTTTGCAATGCTGGAATATTGGAGATTCCTTCTATTTGGCGCCTGCCTTGCCAGCCTTTCTCCGGATCATCTCCCCTGCATATTTGATCCCTTTGCCTTTATATGGTTCCGGTTTTCTAAAACCACGGATTTTAGCCGCAGTCATACCCAAAAGCCCTCTGTCAATTCCGCTCAAGGTGATTTTAGTTTTTTCGATTTTCGCATCTATTCCCTCAGGTAACTCAAAATTTATAGGGTGTGAATATCCCAGATTAAAAACCGCGGTCCTTCCCTTCAACTCGGCCCGATATCCCACACCAACAATTTCAAGAACCCTTTCAAAGCCCTTTGTAACACCTGTCACCATATTATCAATCAGGACCCTGAAAAGCCCATGGATAGATCTTGATTCTCTGGTTTCATCAACTACCGAAACAGCAATACTGTCGCCCTCCATGTCCAGCTTAACGTCAGGGTGAACACTTAGGCTGAGTTCTCCTTTTGGCCCTTTGATTATGAGCTGGTCCCCTTCAAGTCTGACCTCAACACCCTTTGGTATGGCAATGGGCTTTTTGCCTATACGTGACATTTAAACCTCCAATTAAAAAATCGCTGCGCGATTTTATTACCACACTGAACAAAGGATCTCTCCACCAACACGCATTTCTCTGGCCTGCCTGTCCGACATAAGCCCCTTTGAAGTGGAAACAATATTGATCCCGAATCCGTTCAACACCTTCGGGACGTCTTTGTATCCTGAATAAATCCGACAGCTTGGTTTGCTTACCCGCTTGGCTCCTTCAATAATAGGGACACCTTCTTCATCGTATTTCAAAAAGATTCTTATAAGCCTGTGCCGGCCATCAGAAATGATTTTATGGTTTCTGATATACCCTTCAGACTTCAGGACCTTTGCTATATCTCTCTTCACTTTCGAATTCGGCATATCCACAGTCTCATGGGCGGCCCTAAGGGCATTCCTGATTCTTGTCAGCATATCGGCAATGGGATCAGTCATTGTCATTGTCTCTGCTCCCTAAAATTATTTATAGAATATATCATCAATATAAGGAGGCAATTAGTGCTTACTGCCTACTCCTTACTGCTTACTACTATTCACCAGCTTGATTTAACCACGCCGGGAATTTCACCCTTTAAGGCCAAATTCCTAAAACAAATACGACAAATCCCAAATTTCCTCAAAAAAGCCCTGCTTCGTCCACAAATTGGGCATCTGTTGTATTGTCGTGCTGAAAATTTTTGTTTTCTCTGGGCTTTAACAACAAGAGACTTCCTTGCCAAAATAACCTCCCTGTTACGTTCTTTGATCTCGAACAAACTATCTCAATTACGAAAAGGCATCCCCAAATGCTTCAATAAATAGAGTCCTTCTGCGTCAGTCTTAGCCGTGGTCACAATGGAAATATTCATGCCTTTCATTCTGTCGATTTTGTCGTAATCAATTTCTGGAAAGATAATATGTTCTTTGATCCCTATTGTGCAATTGCCCCGACCATCAAAAATCTTGTCAGAAAGCCCTCTAAAATCCCTAACCCTAGCCAGTGTAACATTGAATAGTTTGTCCAAAAAATCGAGCATCATGTTACGCCGCAGCGTTACCATACATCCAATCGGCATACCCTGCCGAAGCTTGAATCCGGCAATGGACCTCTTTGCCTTGGTGATGACTGCTCTTTGACCCGCGATCAGAGTAAGCTCTTCAACACCAGAATCAAGCACCTTAATATTCTGTATGGCCTCCCCAAGACCCATATTTAAAACAACCATTCGTAAGCGAGGAACGGCCATAATACTTTCATATCCGAACTCTTTCATCAAAGCAGGCACAACTTCTGAATGGTATTTTTCCTTCAATCGAGACAACCCTACCTCCTCAACATTTTACAGTTCCTATCATAAGGAACCCACAGAAAACAATCGATCAAAATCCCATATTGTTTAGCTTCTGTCCACAAATTGACTATTTTCGATTGACAATTGACTATTTGAATAAAACACACCCTGATAAAAAGCTAATCGCTATTAATCAATAATCAATAGTCATTAGTCAATAGTCAATAATCAATCCCCTCACTCGTCCATTGGTTCGCCACACTTCTTGCAGACACGAACCTTTGAGCCGTCCTCCAGTACGCGTTTTCCGATTCTGGTAGGTTCAGCGCACTTGTTGCAAACAATCATCACGTCTGAGATATTCAGCGGAGCTTCCTTTTCAATAATCCCGCCTTGAGCAGTCTTCGCACTTGCCTTCGCGTGTTTCTTAACCATATTGACTTTCTCAACTATCACGCGCTCTTTCTCAGGATCAACTTTCAAAACTGTCCCAATCTTACCTCTTTCTTTTCCAGCAAGAACAATAACCTTATCATTTTTCTTGATTTTAGGGTGTTTTTTCTGCACTTCTACTACTCCCGATTTCCTCAAAGAACTTCTGGGGCCAATGAAATGATCTTCATGAAATTTTTGGCTCTCAATTCTCTTGCTACCGGTCCAAAGATTCGTGTCCCGATGGGCTCCATTTGCTGGTTGATCAATACTGCCGAGTTATCATCAAATTTTATATAGGACCCATCCGGTCTGCGGAGCCCTTTTGCTGTTCTGACAATCACCGCTCGAACAACATCCCCCTTTTTCACCTTGGAATTGGGCATCGCCTCCTTCACCGATACAACTATGATATCTCCTACACTCGCGTATCTCCTCTTAGACCCACCCAGCACCTTTATGCAGGAAAGCAATTTGGCTCCAGAATTGTCAGCAACCTTCAATCTCGTTTGAGTCTGTATCATATCCCCAACCCCGGTGAGCTATCTCTCCATTAAACCTAAACTACAATATTGATTCTCTCAATGACATGCCACCTCTTCCTCTTGCTGAGAGGTCGGCTTTCAATGATCCTCACCTTGTCCCCGATTTGGCACAGGTTTTGGGGATCATGAGCCATATATTTCACACGCCTTTTAACATACTTATTATAGGTCCGATGTTTGGTTAACCGTTCGACTAAAACCAGGGCCGTTTTATTCATCCTGTTGCTCACAACGGTCCCCACCAGCCTTCTTCGTAATCCGCGCTCTGTCATCTGCACCTCAAATATTAAAAAAGCAAATTCATGTGCGAGAAACTTACCTTCCTGCTCTTGAGATTTCCAATTCCCTGATCACCGTCTTTACCCGTGCCAAGTCTTTTCTTGTTTTGGGAATTACGGCAGTATTTCCAAGCTGACCAGTAGCCTTCTGGAACCGCAAATTAAACAACTCTCTGCTCAACTCTTTTGATCTCTCCACGAGCTCTTCTTCAGTTAGCTCTTTCAACGCCTTTGCCTTCATGAGTTTACGATCTCCTGATAACGAATCTTGTAGCAAACGGCAGCTTGTGACCAGCCAATCGAAAGGCCTCAGCGGCCACAGTCTGGGCCACCCCCTCTAATTCGTACAGGATCCTTCCTGGCTTCACCACGGCCACCCATCCTTCAGGTGCCCCTTTACCTTTGCCCATCCTCGTTTCAGCGGGTTTTTTGGTAAACGATTTATCCGGAAAAACTCGGATCCAA
The DNA here is from genome assembly GCA_022013615.1 of Desulfobacterales bacterium. Next base: position 6,028 of record JAKLQB010000526.1, read on the forward strand.
ATCTTTCCCCCGCGCTTTATATACCTTGTTACGGCGATTCGGGCCGATTCTATCTGTTGGGCAGTCATATGGCCACATTCCAGGGCCTGCAAACCATAGTCACCAAACTCCAGAGTGCTACCCCGCAAAGCCTTGCCTTTTGTCCTACCCTTTTGCCTCTTACGATATTTGACCTTTTTTGGGCTTAGCATAACGGGTACCTATTCTTTTTTGGTTTTATCCGGCAAAATTTCGCCTTTGAATATAGTCACCTTAACTCCAATTATTCCGTATGTTGTACGCGCTTCGGCAAAGCCATAATCTATGTCAGCTCTGAGGGTGTGAAGAGGAACTCTGCCTTCCCGATACCACTCCCTACGAGCCATCTCAGCCCCTCCCAACCGGCCGCTACAGGCAATTTTGATGCCCTGGGCCCCAAACCTCAAAGCAGCAGTTACACTCTTCTTCATTGCCCGCCTGAAAGCGATCCTCCGAACCAGTTGCAGAGCCACGTTCTCTGCAACTAATTGTGCTTCAACCTCAGCTTTTCTTACTTCTTGAATATCTATAATGATCTCCCTATTGATCATTTTTTCAAGTTCTCGCTTCAGCTTTTCAATCTCAACGCCCTTTTTGCCTATAACAATCCCAGGTCTGGCGGTGTACATGCGAATTCGGACCTTATTGGCAGCTCTTTCAATCTCTATTCTTGCCACACCGGCCTGAAAAAGTCTCTTTTTCAAAAACTTCCTGATGTTGTAATCTTCAAGGACAAATTTGCTGTATTCCTTGCGAGCAAACCATCTCGAATCCCAGTTTCTATTAACTCCCAATCTAAAGCCGATCGGATGAACTTTCTGGCCCAATACACACCTCCAGAGCGATTAAACGGTTATGTGGTTAAGCTGCTAAATGTTATAAGTGGATTACAAACAATCCGAATTCAACATTCTCAATTCCTACAACGCATTATTGATCTACTTCTCATTCAGGACAACAGTAAGATGACTCGTTCTCTTCCTTATGGGCGTTGCACGCCCTTGTGCCCGGGGCCGCCACCGCTTCAGAGTTGGTCCTTCGTCAGCATAAACCCGCATGATGTAAAGGGAGTCCACGTCCACACCTGTATTTTGTTCAACATTCGCAATCGCTGAATTGACTAATTTTTTTAGTATTCGCGCCCCTCTCTGGGGTGCAAAGGAAAGCATATTCAATGCCTCTCCGACCTGCTTCCCCCTGACTTGATCCATAACCAAACGAATCTTGCGGGGTGAAATCCTAACAAATTTTGCCACTGCCCTCGTTTCCATAATAACATTCCAATTCAGGCACTCAGCCTTTAGCGGTTATTTCTTCTTGCCCTTCAACCTGGATTTCTTATCCCCGGCATGTCCATAAAAGGTTCGTGTGGGGGCAAATTCACCCAATTTATGCCCCACCATGTCTTCAGTAACAAATACTGGCAGGAATTTTCTACCATTGTGCACCGCAAATGTCAGGCCGACAAACTCAGGGAGAATCGTTGACCTGCGCGACCATGTCTTGATGATTTTCCTGCTCATTGTTCCGGCCGCGTTTTGTACCTTCTTCAATAGATGATCATCGACAAAAGGTCCTTTTTTTAACGATCTTGGCAAGGTTTTTCTCCCTCTTGATTCAATTTACACCCCATCCCGGCTTCTCTCCTGAAGTGAGCCGGTTTAGATGGGATTCGTGAGACTACTTTTTTCGTCTTTTTACAATAAGCCTGTCGCTCGACTTCCTGACTCTGGTCCTGTAGCCCTTGGTCGGAACACCCCAAGGGGTCACAGGATGACGTCCACCTGAGGACTTACCTTCTCCTCCACCATGAGGATGATCCACTGGGTTCATGGCAACACCCCTCACATGGGGCCTTTTCCCTAACCATCTGTTTCTACCGGCTTTGCCGATAGATATGTTTTCATGGTCAAGGTTGCCGACCTGACCTATCGTTGCCTTACAGTCCAGAAGGACCATTCGTACCTCACCGGACGGAAGTTTGATCTGGGCATACTTCCCTTCTTTTGCCATTAGTTGCGCATAACTTCCCGCGCTTCTGGCCAGCTGTCCACCATGCCCAATCTTTAGTTCAATATTGTGGATATGTGTTCCCAAAGGCATTTCCCTCAAGGAAATGGAATTACCTGGCTTGATTTCCGCACCCGGACCCGAGCTCACCTGATCTCCTACCCCAAGTTTGAGTGGGGCCAGGATGTACCGTTTTTCTCCGTCTACATAATGCAAAAGAGCTATGTTTGACGAACGGTTAGGATCATATTCAATCGAGGTCACTCGAGCAGGGATCCCGTCCTTATTCCTTCTGAAATCGATCAACCTGTATTTTCGTTTGTGACCGCCTCCCCTATGCCGTATGGTCATACGGCCAGCCGAATTCCTGCCTCCCGTTTTTCTAATGGCTGCAAGAAGGCTTTTCTCAGGCCCCTTGCGAGTTACTTCCTCAAACGTAGAAGAACTCTGAAATCTTCTTCCCGGTGAGGTTGGTTTATTCGTCTTAATACCCATTACTTGCTCCGCAGTACGTGGTCAGTTTACATTCCTTCAAAAAATTCGATGTTCGCCCCCGGGACCAGCCTGACAACCGCCTTCTTCCAATCAGACTTCTTTCCCACGGTTTTTCCCATCCTGCGCCGCTTGCCACGCACGTTCATAGTCTGCACATCCAAAACCTTTGTCTTAAAAAAGGTCTCAACGGCCTGTCTTATTTCCACCTTATTAGCCTTTTTGTGTACCTTGAATGTTATTTGGTTAGCACCTTCCTTCTGAATGTTCGCTTTTTCCGTGATGTGCGGCTCTTTAATCACTTGGTATATATCCATCACGATATCAACGCCTCCTCTATCTTTCCTACGGCGGATTGCTCCAGGAAAAGGAGATCATATTTCAGGATATCATAAACGTTAAGCCCCTGATACCGCATTACCTTCACCCATGGGACATTTTTAGATGATTTTTCCAGGTTTACCAATTTGTCTTCAGTCACAATCAGTGCCTTATTTACATCAAAAATCTTCATAACTCCCACAAAATTTTTTGTCTTGATCTCCGGAAGGTCAAAACTATCGATCACTTTAAGACGATCGGTCTGGACTTTATCTGTCAACGCCATGCACAGAGCAATCTTTTTTACTTTCTTTGGGACCTTGAGAACATACTTACGGGGGTTCGGTCCAAAAGCCACGCCTCCTCCCCTTCTTGTGGGAGAAGCGGCAGATCCAACTCTCGCCCTGCCAGTCCCTTTTTGCCGCCAGAGCTTTCTTCCCGAGGCTTTAACCTTTGAACGGCCTTTTGTGGCAGCAGTTCCTGACCTGTGACTGGCAAGCTGACTAACCACGACCTGATGAAGGACATGTTTTTTTATTGGAACATCAAAGATTTCTTCCCTCAGTTCCACTTCAGAAACCTTTTCTTTTTGAAGATTGAGGACATCCACGACAGTCATCTCGGGCCCCTTACCCTTTCCTCGTTCGTTGAGTCTGTTGGTTTCACCGGATTAATCGAGCCTGGATCTATGAACGCAACAAACTCAATAGACACTGCATCAAACCTTACTAATTTCAATAAGGCCGTTGGAACTTCCCGGTACAGCCCCCCGGACCAGAACCACATCCATTTCAGGCCTAACGCCAACTACTTTTAGGTTCTTGATTGTAACACGGTGGCATCCCATTCTGCCGGGAAGTTTTTTCCCTTTCTGAACCCTCCCAGGCGTGGCACTGGATCCGATCGAACCAGGGACCCTGTGCGAACGGGATCCGTGGGTCTTCCTTCCTCCGGAGAAACCCCACCGTTTAATAACACCACTGAATCCCCTGCCTTTACTAATACCAATCACATGAACAATATCATTGACATTAAAAATATCTGATTTTATCTCCTGGCCGAGCTCGAAGGTTTCAGGGTCATCAATGCGTATCTCATTTAGATGTGCGAAATATCTTTCCCCCGCTGCCCTGAAATGACCCCGCAAAGGTTTATTAACCCGACTCTCTTTTTTGGGCTCATACCCTACCTGGATTGCATTATATCCCTCTTTCTCAACGGTCTTCTTCTGGGTCACGACACAGGGTCCAATCTTCAAGACAGTCACAGGTACACTCTTTCCCTCTTCAAGGAAATGTTGTGTCATGCCCAGTTTTCTTCCAAAAAGTTTTTTGACCATAAGTATTCAGCTCCAAATTACTCCCCTTTTAGGCCCTTAGTAATAAATTCCTGCGCAAAACGTGCAGAAAATTTAAAATCAAAACTAGAACTCAAAAAAGTGTGAAGTGACTAAAGTAAAGGATTTTAGACATTTTGTAAGATCTATGGAGCGAAGCGACTCCTTAACTTTAGGCACTTCAAACTTTAGTTCACTTTAGGCACTTTTCCGGTTTATCCGGGTTAGGGTTAAGGGAGTTTGATCTCCACATCCACCCCGGCAGCCAGGTCAAGCTTCATAAGGGCATCCACAGTCTGTTGGGTCGGTTCAAGGATATCCAATAGACGCTTGTGAGTTCTTATTTCAAATTGTTCTCTTGACTTCTTATTCACATGAGGGGATCTCAGAACACAGTATTTATTAATAGTCGTAGGGAGCGGAATTGGTCCAGCCACTCTCGCACCTGTCTCCTTTGCCGTATCCACAATTTCCATGGCTGACTGATCCAGCAATTTGTGATCATACGCCTTCAAGCGGATTCGGATCTTTTGGTTGGCAATCATGCTTCCTCTCCCCTATTCAATAATATCGCTGATGACCCCGGCACCAACAGTCCTCCCACCTTCACGAATGGCAAACCTCAACTCCTTCTCCATCGCTATGGGGGTAATTAAATTCACCGCCATCGACACATTGTCACCAGGCATCACCATCTCTATC
>JAKLQB010000527.1 GCA_022013615.1 Desulfobacterales bacterium
CCGCTTAGACCGGAAATGAAGGTGCTCTATATGTCGGGATATACTGACAATGCCGTTGTTCGCCGGGGAGTGATAAGCAAAGATGTAGATTTTCTTGAAAAGCCGTTCACACCGGATGTATTGGCAGAAAAGGTAAGGCAGGTGCTTGATGAAAAAGAAAGAAGGAAAAGCAGATGAAACAAAACAGTGTCCGAATTCTGATTGTCGATGATGAGGAATATATCCGTGAGAGTCTGTCCCGTGTTATGAAGACGGAAGGGTTTAAGGTCCAGGTGGCTCACAATGGAGATAAGGGCTTGAAGATGATCCAGGAAGAATTACCCGAAGTGCTGTTAGTGGATTTTAAGATGCCGGGCATGGATGGGATGGAGGTGCTGAGGAGGGCAAAGGAGTTGTATCCTGATCTTCCCGTTATCTTGATTACGGCCTATGCTGATGTTCAAGGAGCTGTGGATGCAATGAGGGCAGGGGCTCACGACTACCTTGCCAAGCCTTTCGAACACCATGAGGTGATCAGGGTGGTGCGCCGTGCGTTGGCTGAACGAGAACTCAAGGAAAAGCTCAAGAATCTGTCCAGTCAACTCGAAGACACCCTGTCCTTAAGTAAACTGATGGGGCCAAGCGATGCCATTGGCCGGCTCATTTCCGATGTGAACCGCGTGGCAAAATCGGATTTCACCGTGGTCATCCTGGGAGAAACCGGGTCTGGAAAGGAACTTGTTGCCCGGGCAATTCACCACAACAGTGATCGATCAGAAGGCCCTTTTGTGGCTATTGATTGTGGGGCGATTCCGGAGACACTGTTGGAGAGCGAGCTATTTGGCCATGAAAAGGGAGCATTTACAGGTGCTGTGGTTCAAAAGCCTGGAAAATTTGAAGCTGCCAAAGGCGGGACATTGCTCTTGGATGAGATATCAAACATGCCCCTAAGTTCTCAGGTAAAACTCCTTCGGGCGCTTCAAGAGAAGAAGGTATACCGGGTGGGTGGCACTAAGCCCATAGATGTTGATGTCCGTCTCCTGGTGGCCAGCAACCAGGATCTCGGATCTGCAACTGCATCCAATTCATTCCGCAGTGACCTCTTCTACCGGTTAAATGAGTTCACTATCAACATTCCGCCCCTTCGGGAACGCAAGGGGGATATTCCTTACCTTGCGAAACGGTTTTTGGAGACCACAAACATAGAGTTAGGTAAAGGTGTAAAAGGGTTTTCGGAATCTGCCACCGAGGCCTTGCTTGCTCATGATTGGCCGGGTAATGTGCGGCAGCTCAGATCAACTATTCGCAGGGCCGTGCTCCTGGCCGATGAGATGGTTACCGAAATACACCTTGACATGACAAAGGTTTCCGGCCTTAGTCAGGGTAATAACCCGGATATTGAAGGGATGCCGTGGCAGGGCTCTTCACTCAAGGAGATCATACGCCGCAACACCCTCGGCATAGAACGGGAGGTGCTCATTAAGGCCCTGAAATACACCGGGGGAAACAAGGCAAAGGCAGCTCGATTGCTTCAAATAGACTACAAAACCATTCATACAAAGGTGAAACAATTGGGAATTTGAATTTGACTTTCAGCCACCGAACTGGTGAACAAATCCCATTAATACATAGAATATGTCCTATAGCATCTCTTCCTTTATCCCTCCCATTTACCAACAATCTGCCGCGGCCAATTTCATTAATGCCTTGAAATTTCAGCAAGAAAAGCCTCCTTTCTCAATTCGGTATAAATATTGCTTTGTCTGTAACCGTTCACAGGTTCAGGGTTCAACGTTTAGGGTTAAGGACAAAGAAGGGATTGAAGCCCAGAAATCGTCGTTAAAAATGCTCATTTTCCAAAGTAATTGGCAACTTAGCTCCAAATTTTGGATTGGGCCTGACGAAGCTGACGCTTTTCTCATAAATACGTAACCCAAATGCACTCCGCGGACGAGAATTGAACCTTGAACCCCTCGTATGTGACTCGGCAAGGCCAGCGTCACTTTTTTGATCAAACTGGCAACTTCGGTGGCCAGAGGCGGCGCTGAACCTTTGAACCCGTGAACGGTTACCTTTGTCTGAAGCAGGTATGCTTAAGGAATGCAGGTACCAGCGAAGCTTCTTCTTAAGCCGACGCGGCTTCGCGATGCCAGTTGCTAGATGCTCGATGCTGGATAAAGAAAAAATAATTCCTTGTTTCATCCCCGCTAAAGACGGGATTTCTCTCCGAGCCGTAGGATCTACGAGCCGGAGGCCGCTTCGCTACAACAAGTATCCAGAGACCAGCCCCGCCCGGGCGGGATATCACGTGTTCAGTGCTGCAAACGCTGTATAACAAAAACTTGACATAAATTTTAAGACCTTGATCTATGGAGACATCTAGTGAGAAAGGAGGCTTAAGGCGACCTTGTTTTTTCGGGAGGAGGTATCAAAGTTGGACAGATTAGGCCCTTAGGAATTATTTTTGTGCATTTTGTGGCAAAAAATTGTATTGGGCTATTTTCACTACCTTTAAATGATTGAATATTTAAGGAATTCTTTCCATTATTAAAGAACTATAATGAAAATGACGGAGACACAAATAGTCAATAGTCAATAGTCAATTCCGGCTTGTCCGGGGCAGGTTTTACCCAAGGAGGTCTGCATAAACATGATGACAAAAATTTTGATTGTAGACGATGAAGAGCCGATCCGGCGCGTACTTGGTCGTCTGCTTGAGATGAATGATTACAAGTGCACTTTGGCCGCAAACGCAGCGGAGGCTCGTGAATGCTTGAAGGATGAAAATTTCGAGCTGATCCTTTGCGATTTGGAAATGCCTGGCGAGCCAGGGCTCAATTTCATTAAATATGCGTTAGCCGCGCATCCGGACACTGCGGCGATGATCGTGACCGCGACGAATGATCCTGAAGTCGCTAAAACGGCTGCAGAAATAGGTTGCTATGGCTACATCATAAAACCATTTGATCATAACGAGGTGCTAATCAATGTGGCCAACTCATTGCGCCGGCGCCACCTGGAGATCGATAAGCGAATCTACAGTGAAAAGCTGGAACAGGTTGTTCATGAGCGCACCGCCGAACTGAAGGAACGAGATGCAAAACTTGAACATAGTCTACATGATTTTCGAAAAGCCATGGAAGGAATTGTCAATGCCATGGCCTTGACCGTCGAGAGCAGGGATCCATACACAGCCGGGCATCAGCAGCGGGCGACCGTTCTGGCTTGTGCCATTGCCAAAGAGATGGGCCTTTCAAAGGAGGAGATAGACGGAATCCAAATGGCAGGGATTATTCATGACATCGGGAAAATAGCAATCCCTGCTGAAATACTGAGTAAACCGACCCGGTTAACCGACATCGAATTTAGTATGATGAAAACGCACTCACAAGTCGGTTACGACATATTGAAGGGAATAGAATTTCCCTGGCCCGTTGGCCAAATCGTGTTTCAACATCATGAAAGGATGGATGGTTCCGGATATCCTTCAGGTCTCTCTGGTCAAGAGATTCTCATGGAAGCAAGGATTTTAGGCGTAGCTGATACTGTAGAGGCTATGGCCTCCCACCGGCCGTATCGCCCGGCCCTTGGCATAGATAAAGCATTAGCTGAAATTTCACAGAATAGAGGCATCCTTTATGATCCTGAAGTGGTTGATGCCTGCTTGAGGCTTTTTAAAGAGAAAGGCTTTAAGTTGGAGTAAGATTGCTAAGCCTAATCCTCTTTGAGGGTATAAGCGCTAAGTTATTTTGTAAACATTCACAGGTTGCATTTATGCCATATGGGGTTGTTTTGAAAGATGAACGTCCAACATCGAACATCGAACGTCCAACATCGAATGAAAAAACAAACATCCAATACCGAACATTCAAGCTGTCGAGAGCCTCTCGGCCTTGAGCTCGAGGCCGAAAGGCCTCCAGGTCGTGCGACGACTATTTCTATTTCTTTTCAGCTGTTTTGATACTCGTAACGAAAATCTTAATTAATTCTTCTGTTTCTTCATCTTTTCCCATTCAACGTTCGATGTTGGACGTTCGATGTTCGATGTTCATTTTTTTCAGTCCGTCCTGGGCAAAAACAACTTAGCGCTTATGGGGAGGGCCGGGTGGGGGTGAAATCCTTTCGAGTTGATGGGGCGTGAATAGTCATTATTAGAAAGCATTAAACATTACATCAATCCTTTACACATTTATTGTCGTTTGCGGAATTTAGGTTTTGCAAAGCGCAGAGCTCTGCTCCTATCCGGGATTTATGAGCGTTTCATTTTTAAACACTTTTGTTGAAGAGAACTATTAACCTGTAGGCTTGCTTTTAACGAACC
>JAKLQB010000528.1 GCA_022013615.1 Desulfobacterales bacterium
GATTTCAGCATTTTCCATCAGCTCAGATTCGAGCAACTCGATAGTGGCCAGGGCAGCGCTGCAGGAGACAGGGTTGCCTCCGAAGGTGGACGCATGAGAGCCTGCCTCCCAGACCATAATGTCAGACTTGGCCACCATGGCGCCGAGCGGCATGCCCGATGCGATACCCTTTGCCAGGGCAATTATATCCGGCACTACGCCAAAGTGCTCCATAGCGAACATCTTTCCGGTGCGGCCCATGCCAGACTGTACCTCATCGGCCACATAGAGAATTCCGTACTTTTTGGCTACTTTCTGAAGCTCCGGGTGGAATTCGGGCGGAGGCACAATATACCCTCCCTCACCCTGGATAGGCTCTACAAAAATAGCCGCAACCTCTTCCGGAGGCATGGTGGTGCGGAAGAGTGTATCCTCCACCCACCGCACACACTCAGTTCCGCAATCCGGATAGGACAAATTGTAAGGGCATCTGTAACAATAGGCATAAGGGATATGGGTAATTCCGGGTATAAGTGGATTGTAATGCTTCTTCTGGATTATTTTACTTGCTGTAAGTGAGAGTGCGCCCATGGTGCGGCCGTGGAAAGCGCCAAAAAAGGCAATGTTAAGCTCCCGCTTGGTATACCACCGGGCGAGCTTAAAGGCCGCTTCCACTGCCTCAGCGCCGGAGTTTCCAAAATAGACCTTATTGTTACCATCTCCCGGTACCAGACTGGCCAGCTTTTCTGCTAAAGCAATTTGTGGAGTATAGTAGAAATCGGTCCCGGACATGTGCAACAGTTTATCTGCCTGTTTCTTAATGGCATTGACTACATGGGGATGGCAGTGTCCTGTAGCACATACTGCAATACCTGAAGTAAAGTCCAGGAATGTGTTGCCATCCGGATCATTGATCCATAGCCCTTTAGCCTTTTCAGCAACAAGAGGATAAGCCCTGGTGTATGAGGGAGAGACATGATCGCGATCTATATCGATCAACGCAGCAGCTTTAGGACCAGGAAGAGATGTCTTTATATTAGGTAGTTTCATAGGGAGTACTCCTTTTTCAGTAATTTATTTGATCAATTTTTGGAGATGCCTTAAAAGAACTTTTTTTAAAGTGGGACTGCCATGATCCCTGTATTCGTAACGCACTCTTAGAGTTGGCTTGTTGATAGACAGAAGTTTAGGTAAATCAATGGGTGTTGAAAAGAGAACCAGGTCACAGTCCGCATTGTTAATTGTACTTTCCAGGTCTTGCATTTGTTGTTTGCCGTATCCCATAGCAGGCAACACTGCACCAATGTTTGGATAAGTTTCAAAGGTTTCTTTGATTGTCCCGGTAATGTAAGGCCTTGGATCAACCATACTTGCTGCTTCATTCCTCTTAGCTGCTATAGTCCCGGCACCAAAAGGCATCCCTCCGTGAGTGAGGGTGGGGCCGTCTTCAACCACAAGAACGCGTTTACCGCGGATTTGCCCTGCATCATCTACAAGAACAGCCGATTCTGCTAACACGATGTCTGCATTGGGGGCATGCTTTTCAATGTTTTTTCGGACAAGATTCACCTGATCGGTCTCTGCACTATCCACCTTGTTTATGACAGCGATATCTGCCATGAGCATGTTTGTTTCGCCCGGGTAATACAGTGTTTCATGTCCGGCCCGATGGGGGTCAAAAATCACAATGTGCACATCAGGAAAATAGAAGGGAGTATCATTGTTTCCCCCGTCCCAGACGATAACATCGGCTTCTTTTTCTGCTTCTTTGAGAATTTTTTCGTAGTCAACTCCCGCATAGACTACAGTGCCCTGGGCTACCAGAGGTTCGTATTCCTCTCTTTCCTCAATGGTACAGTTGTTCTTTTCGAAATCTTCATAGGATGAAAAGCGCTGCACTACTTGCTTTGTCAAATCTCCGTAGGGCATTGGATGGCGGATGGCGACCACCTTTTTCCCCATTCCCTTTATAATATCACACACATGGCGAGTAGTTTGCGATTTTCCGCATCCTGTCCTCACCGCACAAACCGCCACAACGGGTTTTTCGGATCTGAGCATTGTATATGTGGCGCCGATAAGCATGAAATCCGCGCCCCCTGCCATAGCCACAGAAGCCTTATGCATGACTTCAACATGGGGAATGTCGCTGTAGGAAAAAGCCACCAGATCCGCCTTGTGCTCCTGAATAAGGTCGGTAAGTTGATCTTCAGAATAGATGGATATACCTTCAGGGTAAAGATCACCCGATAACTCCGGCGGATAGAGTCGTCCCTCAATATCCGGGATCTGAGCAGCCGTAAAGCCGATGACCTTGTAGCGGGTGTTGTCCCTGAAATAGATGTTGAAGTTGTGGAAATCGCGTCCCGCAGCCCCCATGATGATAACCTTTTCAGCCATCATAACCTCCTTTTCTATGAGTGTTTTGAAGTTTAATCGTCAGACTTAATTAGCTTATAAATCCTCTTTTCCCTCTCCGACAGTGCTTCTTTCCGGTCATAGACCTTGTGTAGAAAATAATGAAAGAAGTCATGGCGAAGGCTGTCTCGGTTGGCAATGATAAACCAGCGGTTACGTGTCCAGTTGATGGGAGAGAGGTCTTCGTTCCCTTCCTCAAATATTCCTACCAGGGCCTCGGACCTGTCTGAAATGATATCGAACGATTGCCCTCCGATAGTGTCAAGGAGCTTTTCCGGTTCTGGGTGAACAACCTGAATGTCGAACGTCAAGGGAATATCGCCCATAGAGATGTATCTTACACCAACACCCCTTGCCGCCGCTTCCTGTAGATCTCTCTCAAGGATCCTGCCTGCTTTGGGAAAAAGACTGACATAGAGTTCTTTTCGGGCTGAGCGTATCATTTCACCGGCCTTTTTCAATACTTCCTCATATCCACGAATGACCCATATGTATTCATAAGTGGTTTCCTGGGATGCCTCGGTGAGTTGTTTCTTAAGGATTGAAAGATTGGATTCAAACCGGTTGCGGAGTCTTTTCATCAGCTCGTCAGGAGGCAAAGGGACGTACAGTCCATTTTCTACCTCCAGAATCAGTCCCCTTTTGGTCATGTTACGCAGAACGTCATAGATCCTTGATCTGGAAATTCCCGAAAGCCTGCTCAACCGGGACCCGTTAGACGGATGCTTTGCCACCAGAGACAGGTAGCAAGAGATCTCGTATTGCGAAAAACCAAGTTGATTCAATTTGTTGTAAGTATCCATGATTATTGTTGTTGCTATTGGGGTAGCGGCATTTCCTTGTATGCTGCTACCGTATGAGCAACAAAATAAACAAATATTTAAAATATTGTCAAGCATTTTTTAAAGTGAGAAATGTATTTTTTGAGAGATATGTAACCTGAGAACGCCCTTGACAAAGCCCCTTCAGGTAATATAGAAATTCTTATGATATAGGTTGTATGAGGGAGACGTTAAGCATTGTGCTTCGTTTGGCCCGTTATCATTAAACAACTAAAAGGA
>JAKLQB010000529.1 GCA_022013615.1 Desulfobacterales bacterium
CCGCTGGAGCGGGATTGGTTTCTGGATACTTGTTGTAGCGAAGCGGAAATCCCGTCTTTAGCGGGAATGAAATAAATAATTTTATCACTTTTTAATCTTTCGAAAAGGACCGTACAACAAATTGATAATATTTCCAGGCACTGTAAATGGGAGAGTCTTTATCCCAGCTAAAGACGGGATCTTCGACCAGCATCGAGCATCGAGCATCCAGCATCTCTACGCCTCAAGCAACAAAATGGATAAACGCACACAAACTCGTCGGTTTGAGGTATAGCTTCAATAGGAATTGTGTAGAAGGAATTACAACGAGACGGGAAAGATGTCAGAATGAGAAAAAAAGCGATTCTCATTTTCATGAAATATCCCGAGGCGGGGCGAGTAAAAACCCGCCTTTCAAAAAGCATTGGCCGCGAACAAGCCTGCAATATCTACCAGAAACTCGTCCGCCGTACCCTCGGGATGGTCTCTGATTTCAAACACGCCCATACTGAAATCGATCTCTTTCTGTTTTACAATCCACCCGAAAGTGAAACCCAACTAGGGAAAGCCTATCCTGGACCGTGGAAATTTACCCCCCAGATGAGCGGCCATTTGGGAGAAAAAATGGGTAATGCATTTAATCATGTATTTACAAAAGGTTATGGGCACGCCGTTCTCATTGGGACTGACATTGCAGACATTATGACCAGCGACATTGCAGATGCCTTTCAAGCCCTCAATGAAAACCAGGCTGTTTTGGGACCTGCTCAAGATGGGGGGTTTTATCTGATTGGATTATCTTCTACGATTAACGAAATCTTCAACTTCCCCAACTGGTCCACCCCTTCTGTATTTGAAAGAACGTTAAACTGTTTCCATACCTCTGCCCATAAGGTAAGGACGCTTTGCAAAAGGCATGACATTGATGAAAAACAAGACTTGATTTATTTTAACAGTAATCCGCTCTTCCAGGACCAAATTTCAATTATAATACCTTACCTGAGTGGAACGAAGAAACTGGCATCCCTTGTTGATTGCCTTGAGGCCCAGCTCTGGCCCGGCGACGAGGTAGTCCTGGTTAGGGGCAATGGATCTCCTGAGTGGGGGACAAAAAATATCTCCCCCCATACACGCCTCATTTTTGCTCCCAAAGGGCGCGGTAATCAGCTAAACCATGGTGCAAGAGTGGCTCAACGCAATATTTTATGGTTCCTCCACATTGACACCGCCCCTCCTCCTAATTTTGGATACCATATCAGAAAGCTGACGCTCATCCGGCACATGGTTCTGGGCTGTTTTGAACTCAGCTTTAATACTTCAAGTCTTCCTTTAAATCTCATTTCCAAGTGGACAAATCTACGTACAAAATACTTCCAGCTTCCTTATGGAGATCAAGGATTTTTTTGTACTCGTAGAATTTTTTATAAAGCAGGTGGTTTCAAAAAACAGTTTCTAATGGAAGACGTGGACTTTGTGAGGAACTGCAAAAAAATGGGAAAGCTCTTGATTGTACCTCAGCCTATACATTCATCACCCCAAAGATATTTGACAAAAGGGGTACTTCGAGCCTCATTGCAGAATCATTTCCTGATACTCCTCTATTTTCTCGGTGTAAGTGACAAAAGGCTTTATGAGTTTTATTATAAAGAACCAATTTGACCCGCCTAATTTGGTCACATATTCACTCAACACTGCAATCCGTCTTTCGCTTTTCAAGCACAATGGCTAATTTGAGGCCCCAAGGGCTTGTCTCGTTAAACTGGCATCAATTTTGCTATATGATATTATCTCAGAAATTATGAACTTACTATTTCCTGCTTGCAGTGCTTACAGGCCAGCTTCCGACCTGAAAAGCGAGCCTTCAAAGTCTACCCCCTTTCGCAAAGGGGGCCGGGGGGATTTAATAGTTCACGACCGTCACAACTTTATCCTTAATCCAACAGGATTGAGGGTAAGGGTAAGAGGTGTAGAATAATTGGATAAAAACGAATTATAGGTGAAACGGTATGCCTCAATTCCAAAAGCGTTTTGGCCTCATAGCGGTGGAAAAAGGATTTATCACGGCAGATCAGCTTGTCGAGGCGTTCAAGGTTCAAGTGTTGGAGGAAATAGAGAAAGGTAAGCACAGACTTATCGGTGCCATATTGTTTGAACATGGATTCATTACCCTTCCTCAAATTGATGAAGTGCTTCAATCAATGCAAACACTATCTGCATTCTGAATTTAGCATATGTAAAGGCCCGCCACACGAACGCCTTCTCAACAATATCGGGATCGTCCCTCACTTGTCCTCCTAAACAGTTCCCTCCACTTTAAGACTTCCATACTCTCCTCTTTTGAAGTGTAAAATGTTGCAAAAAACACTTTATCAGAGGGAGCAGGACGTAAACTACTTAACAGACCCAGGAATATCTGCTATTGAATTGTCATAAAAAATTCAAATTGGCCCTGATTTCCCTTAAAACCAGAGGGAGGATATTTTAATGACAGATCAGCCAGGAAACAAAAAACCGGAGAGGATAGAAAACCTTCAAAGCCTCTTTGAGAACAGGCATACGCCGATGCTCCTCATCGATCCAGTGGATGGAAAAATAGTGGATGCCAATCCTGCGGCCTGCATATTCTATGGCTACAATAGGGTAAAATTAAGGAGCCTGAAAATTACAGATATTAATATTCTTCCACAGGAAGAGGCGCTACAGGTGTTTGAAAAAATCAAGACACATCAGGAAAGTCAATTCCTGTTCCAGCACAGACTGGCTTCGGGTGAAATTCGTGATGTGGAGGCTTATGTTGGTCGTATTCAAATGGGAGAAAAGCCCATCAACTATGCCATCATCCATGATGTTACAGAAAAGTTGAGAGACAAAGCAGCACTTCAAAAGGCACACCATGAACTGGAACAAAGAGTGATCGAGCGGACTGCCGAGTTGAAAGAAGCAAACAAACAACTGAAAGAGGAAATAGAAAAGCGCATAAGAATAGAGGAGTCATTACAAAAAACCAGGAATGTGCTTCAAACGGTATTTGACGGGATTACCGATCCCCTGATCATGCTGGATGCTGATATGGCCGTAAAGATCCTGAATGATGCTGCCTTGAATTACTACGGGAAACCAGAATCTGATGTCATTGTAGGCGAATGTTGTTTCAAGGCCATCAAGGGAGAAAACATGCCTTGCAAGGGCTGTGAAATCCCTTCGGCCTTATTGAGCGGCGAGGCCAGAATATTTGAACGAAAAGGCGTTATGGATTCTAACAGGATTGAGCAGGTCGCCATATACCCTGCAAAAATAATTCAAGATGAAAGGGCCGGGGCCATTATCCGCATCAGTGACATCACAGAGACAAAGTTGGTGCAGAGACAGCTCATCCAGAGTGAAAAGCTGGCATCTCTTGGGCTCTTGATATCAGGCATTGCCCATGAAATTAATAATCCAAGCAACTTCATAACCTTAAACATCCCTGTTATGAGAGATTATATGAATGCAGTAATGCCCATTGTTAATGATTATGTGAAAGATCATCAGGATTTTGAATTATTCGGCATGTCTGATGGTGAATTCCATGAAGATATCTTCAGGCTCCTGGACAACATTGAATATGGCGCTTCAAGGATTACTTCCATCGTATCCGACTTAACGGAATTTGCCAGAATGGAGGATACAAAAAAACAGGTCTGGGTTGACATTAAATCTATTATTGAAAAAAGTATTGGTATCTGTGAGAGCCAGATTAAGAAGAGGATCAAATTTCTAAATATAACCATTCAGGAAGATCTGCCCAAGATTTTTGCCAATTCCAAGGTCATCGAACAGGTCTTGATCAACCTTTTGGTCAACGCAGCCCAGGCGGCAGATAAAGAGGATTCACGGGTAAAGCTCGACGTGTCCATGGACAAGACCTCACAAAACAACCTGATCATTGAGGTGAAGGACAATGGTTGCGGGATTGATGAAAAAACCAGGAACAGGCTGTTTGACCCTTTTATTACGACCAAATCCCCCGCAGAAGGCACCGGCCTGGGCCTGTATATTTCCAATAACCTGATCGAGGCATTGAGCGGCCGGATTGAGGTGGAGAGTGAGCCTGGTAAGGGGAGTATGTTTCGGGTGATTCTCCCAAACGTGGGGAGGAAATAATTTTGGATTAAGGAGTTTCACATGGATAACACAATACTCGTAATAGATGATGAACAGCATTTCCTGGATAGCGTAAGAAGGGTATTGAATACTGCCGGTTTCCGAGATGTGGAGCTGGAGACCGATCCGGCAAATGCTATCGCCATATTTGAAAGAGGTGACCCCATTGATCTGGCACTTATTGATGTGTCAATGCCCGGAATTAGCGGTATTGAGGTTCTGGAATCAATAATGAGAACAAGCCCTGGCACTGAGTGTCTCATGATCACGGCGGTTAACGACGCCAAGATCGCAGTGCAGTGTATCAAAAAAGGAGCCTATGATTATCTGCTCAAACCCATTTCAAGAGATGACCTTGTCCTGGCGGTGAACCGCGCCCTGGAAAGGAAACGCCTGTTAGGGCTCCTGGATATTAAAAAAACATCGGATGTCTCCCCCTTGAAGTGTGTTGAGGCATTTGAGCCAATAATTACGCGATCAATTAACCTGCTCAGGATCATGAAGGAGGCTGAACTCCATGCTGTCAGCAACGTCCCTGTTCTAATAACCGGAGAGAGCGGCACGGGGAAGGAACTTCTTGCAAGGGCTATCCATGATGCCAGCCCCAGAGCAAAACATCTTTTCACTCCAGTTAATATGGCCGGCCTCACAGGCACCCTGTTCGATTCAGAATTCTTCGGACACACCAAGGGTGCATTTACCGGCGCGGAGCAGGATCGGAAAGGCTATTTGGAGACCGCCAATAGGGGAACCCTGTTCCTGGATGAGATTGGGCATCTGCCCCTGGAACTCCAGGGAAAGCTGCTGAGAGTGCTCCAGGATGGGGAATTCCTGAAGGTAGGGGCAAGCCATTTCCA
>JAKLQB010000530.1 GCA_022013615.1 Desulfobacterales bacterium
CGAATTTGGAAGATTTGTTTGAAGACGTATATGCTCAGAAAGAGGTTGGGTAATGGGAAGAAATATCACTTACTTGAAGGCTCTGAATGAGGCTATGGCTGAAGAAATGCGCCGGGACTCAAGCGTTTTCGTGCTTGGGGAGGATGTTCGGATGGGGGTCTTTGGCCAAACCACAGGATTGGTCAAAGAGTTTGGTAAAGATAGAGTATTAAATACGCCCATTGCGGAAAATGCAATTGCGGGTGTCGCCATTGGCGCGGCCATGAATGGTTTACGACCTATTCTAGAGCTGATGTTTTGTGATTTTGTTATGTTGGCTATGGATCAGATTTGCAACAATCTGGCCCAGTGGCGCTACATAACCGGAAACCAGTATGGTCTTCCGGTGACCATTCGCACTTCCGTGGGTGCCGGCTTTCGCAGTGGATACGGCCATTCCCAGTCCATTGAATCGCAGCTAATCCAGGTTCCCGGTCTCATCCTGGCTGAGCCATCGACGCCGTACGACGCAAAAGGCCTTCTGAAATCGGCCATCAGGAGCGACGATCCAGTTATATTTTTTGAGCATAAAAAACTACTTTTGGGGGGCGTAGAAGGAGAGGTACCGGAGGAAGACTACACGATTCCATTCGGTGAGGCCGTGGTCCGAAAAGAGGGTAAGGATGCGACGGTGGTGGCCATCGGATTTATGGTATATGAGGCATTGAATGCAGCGCAAGAGCTGGCGCACGAGGGTATTGATATTGAAGTGATCGATCTTAGGACTATCGTCCCTCTTGATAAAGATACGATCTTTGAATCGCTCGAAAAAACGGGCCGGTTAATTACGGTTGAGGAGAGCAGGATGAGAGGTGGTGTGGGAGCCGAAATTGCGGCCCTGGCCTGCGGAGACTATTTTTCTCTGCTTAAAGCCCCGGTGAAGAGGGTCGCTGCTCCCATGGTGCCCATTGCGGGAAGTCCGGTGTTGGAAGACCTGTACCTTCCAAATAAGGACACCATTGTCCGGGCTGTAAAACGCACAATGTAATCAGAATTGGAAGATAAGCCTTCATGATAGTTCCAGTTTTCAAGGATTTGCAAAAGATAGAATTTATAGAGAGATCCAGACCTGAAATCCAGCCTGGAGAGGTCCTTGTGAAAGTTGAGTTCTGCGGCATCTGCGGCTCAGATGTCCATGGATACCTGAATGGAATTATGGTGCCACCCGGAACCGTAATGGGCCACGAGTGCACCGGTGTCGTGTCAAAGGTCGGGGATGCTGTTAATAACTTCCAGCCCGGCGACCGGGTGGCCGTCAAGCCAAGTCCCCAGTGCGGGGAATGCTACTGGTGTCAGAGGGGACAATACTCCATATGCCCTGAGGCCTTAAAACGGGCTATTGGCATAACAACTGATCATGATGGGGCTTTTGCGGAATATGTCCGGATTCAATATCCCAATGAGATGCTCTTCAAACTGCCATCCAACATATCCTTTAAAGATGCTGCCTTGATCGAGCCCCTTGCCACCTCTCTGCATGCTGTACGTATGTCGCGATTCAAACCTGGAGACCGGGTGGTCGTTATTGGGGCCGGGATGATTGGTTTGGGCACCCTTCAGTTTTTGAAGCTTGAGGGGGCCGGTGGCATTATCGTTTTGGAAACATCGCCGAAAAAATCACAGCTTGCGCTTGAGATGGGAGCGGATGAAGTCTTGAATCCGCTTGCCGCCGGGGAAGAGATGAGAGATAAAATTTTCAATCTCACCAATGGGATCGGAGCGGATGTGGTCTTTGAGTGCGCTGGCGTACCCTTGTCTTTTCAGACATGCATGGATTACGTCAAAAGTGGTGGACAAGTTATAGTGGTCGGGATCAACGATAAGGATGTTGCGTTTAATAATTTCCAGATGGTGGTCCGGGAAATAGAGATGAAGGGTATTCTTGGATACTATGATGAGTTCGGGGAGGTCATTGAATACTTGGACCAGGGGAAAATAAGGACGGAACCATTAGTATCAGATATTATTGAAATAATCGACCTTGAGGAAAAGGGTTTTAAGCGTCTTATTGCCTCCCAGGATATGGTCAAGATCCTGGTGAGACCGTAAAGGATAAAGAGGAGTTACAAGGCAATGATCACACCCATCTTAGTGCCTAAATTGGGAATGTCGACCAGTGAAGATGTTACAGTGGTAAAATGGATCAAAAGCGACGGAGAGCCAGTAGAAAAGGGCGAACCTGTCGTTATCATAGAAACCGCTAAGGTGACCCATGAAATAGAGGCTCAAGCATCGGGTACAGTGTTCAAACTGAAGAAGGTCAAGGATAAGGTGAAGATAGGAGATCCCCTCGGGGTAGTAGCGGA
>JAKLQB010000531.1 GCA_022013615.1 Desulfobacterales bacterium
AAACAAGGACGGACTGAAAATCGAAGTAATTGACCACCTCCTTGAGCACATCGTTGTGAACAAGGCCGATCTTCTGGCCTTGGCTTCTGCCATTGTGCCTTACAAGGACGAGAAGCTTGCACAGTTTTTCAAGGTTGCCGTGAATGATGACGGCTTTTTTGTGGAAAAACATGCAAAGCTTGGCCCTTCTGAATTTGCTACTGATGGTGTTTTCCTATGCGGCATGGCCCACTATCCCAAGCCTATAGATGAATCAGTGGCCCAGGCCCTTGCAGCTTCTTCCCGTGCCGTGACTCTTCTGGCCAAAGAGAAGATCCACGTAAGCGGCACGATAGCAGGAGTTAATCCTGTATTCTGCAGCAGTTGTGGTGTGTGTATTGAGATCTGTCCATACTCGGCACCATCTTTTGTAGAGGAAGGCCCCTTTGCAGGCAGGGCTGGGATTAACCCGGTTCTGTGCAAAGGCTGTGGCCTGTGCGTAGCCTCCTGCAGGTCTGGGGCCATTAACCTCAAGGGCTTCGGCACAGACCAGATCATGGCTATGATAGATCAGATATAGTTAGCCGCCTCAGAATTTCTGCTTCTATTATTTGAAAGATGCCATGTTAGGTAATAGCGGACTAAGTTTTGACCAGTTTTTTGAGTTGCTCAAGGGCCTCATCAGGCATTTTGAAGGAATGCTCAGGACCAGGAAATGTGACGGCCACGACATCTTCCTTGTATTCCTTTAAGGCCTCAAGAATAGTCTTTCTGGTCTGGGTGTACTGTTTTACAAATTTGGGCACGAACTTTTCGAACAGGCCTATCATGTCGTAGGTCACCAGGACCTGCCCGTCAACGTCCGGGCCTGCCCCGATGCCAATGACCGGCACCTTAACCGCTTCTGCAACCAATTGACCCAAAGGCGCAGGCACTGCTTCCAGGATCATGGAAAAAACTCCGGCATCCTCCAGGGCCTTTGCATCTTCAATAATCCGTTTGGCCGCCAGTGCGTCACGGCCCTGCATCTTGAAGCCACCCAGGGCGCTCGCTGTTTGCGGCGTCAGGCCAATGTGCCCCTGGACAGGGATACCAGCCTTGACAATGGCCTGGATGGTCAGTGCGAAATCAACACCGCCTTCTAACTTAATGGCTTCGCAGCCTCCCTCTTTCATCAGCCGGCCGGCATTTTGAATTGCTTCCCGAACAGACGTATTGTAGCTCATAAACGGCATGTCGCCAACTATAAGTGGCCCCTTGCATCCCCTCACAACCGCCTTAATGTGATGAATCATATGTTCCATGGTCACCCCAACGGTTCCCTCCAGTCCCATAACGACCATTCCCAGGGAGTCACCCACCAGAACCATGTCCATGCCCGCCTCATCGGCCATAAGGCCAAATGGGTAGTCATAGGCCGTGCACATAACCAACTTGCGGCCTTCTTTTTTTGCCTGTTGAACATCTAAGGCAGTGACTTTGTTTCTGCTCATGGGTACCTCCTTTATTTGTTGAGATAACTGCTCTGCCAGGTTTCAATTAGGGCCGTCAGAGCAAAGTTGATTGGGGTCTCAATGCCCAGTTCCTTCCCAAGACGCACGACAGCGCCATTGATCGTTCCTATCTCGGTCTGGCGTTTGGCGTCCACATCCTGACCCATAGACGCCCGAGCCTTAGCCGTCTCCTCAGCCACCCACCAGCAATGCTCAACAGCGTCTTTTCGGACATTTATACCCAGGGCTTTAGCCACGGCCAGGCCTTCCTCCACCGCAGCCCGGGATAGCTCTTTCGTAATCTCAAGATCAACGAGCTGGCCGTTTTTGATGTGGGTCAGGGCGACAATTGCATTAATGCCCACGTTGACCATCAATTTATTCCATACAAGGGCCTTTACATCCTCCTTCACCTCTGTCTCGATAGAGCCTTTTGTCAAGATCTGGGCTGTGGCCGCTACCTTGTTGAGGTCTCCTCCGGCCCATGGGCCTATGACAGTGGGCCCAATACCTGCGTGACGAATGGAGCCGGGGCCCAGGACCATCGAACCGTATGATGTTGTCCCTGTTATTACCATTTTTGGGTCAAGGGCCTTGGCCAGAATATCGGCATTACCCAGGCCGTTCTGAAGGGTCAAGACCATCCCACCCGGGGCTATTATCTCGGCCGCGGCGCTGGCCGCCGCGGCTGTTTGGGGTCCCTTGACAAAAACTATCACAAGATCAGCCGGCCGGGTCAGGCGGTAATCCGTGTAGATATCCAATTTGACGTGGCGAATCTGACCATCACAATCTATTCTAAGCCCTTTCGCCTTGATCATCTCGACGTGCTCTTCCCATATGTCTACCAGTTGAACGTCGAGACCGGCTTCAGTCATCAGGGAGCCGAACAGCCCGCCCATGGCGCCGGCTCCAATAAAGGTTACTCGCATAATGGGTCTCCTTTCAGACCTCTCCCCTGGTTGAGCCAGCAGGAGACGTAATGATTTGGGGCAGCTTCCACAAGGGGAGGGCACTCCGCCTTACACTGGTCAAAGGTATATTGACAACGGGGATGGAATGTGCATCCCGGTGGAGGGTCGATAGGACTGGGCACGTCGCCTTCCATAGGAAATAGCTTGGCACGTGCATGGGGATCGGGCTGGGGCACTGCCATCAAAAGTGCCTTAGTGTATGGATGGCGCGGGGCGACGCTAAAGCTCTCCGCAGGGGCCAACTCAAAGATAGTCCCTAAGTACATCACCGCTATCCGGTCACAGATGTGCTCAACCACACTCAGGTCATGAGAGATGAAGACATAAGAAAGGTCAAAGTCTTCTTTTAGGTCTTGCATCAGATTGATTACCTGAGCCTGGATTGAGACGTCAAGGGCACTGACCGGTTCGTCGGCGACGATCAACTCCGGCCGGACGCACAAGGCCCGGGCAATGCCGATCCGCTGGCGCTGACCACCGGAGAACTCGTGGGGATACTTTTCCAGATCAACCGCCTGGAGGCCTACTCTCTCCAGAAGCCCGGCAGCCACCTCCCGTCGTTTGGCTTTGGATATACGCTGGGTGGCCCGGAGCGGCTCGGTGATTATGGAATCCACCTTCATACGGGGGTCAAGACTGGCGTAAGGATCCTGGAATATGATCTGTATTCGCTGGCGCATGAACCGCATATCAGCACGGCTCAAGTTGGTGTAGTCCTGACCTTTAAATTCGAGACTGCCCCCGGTCGGGTCCATCAGCCGGAGAATCAGTTGCCCAAGAGTGGTCTTACCGCATCCTGACTCACCCACCAAACCAAAGTTCTCCCCCCTTTTGACATTGAAAGAGACTCCATCAACAGCCCGAACCCAGCCGCGCGGCCTGGATAGCAAACCACCACCCAGGGGGAAATGTTTGACCAGATTGTGGACTGCCAGCAATGGCGCCTCAGGCATGGGTCTTCCTCCGTTCCGGATAATCCTTGAGCCAGCACCGTGCATTGTGGCCATCGCCGAGGGCAAAAAGCCCGGGGTGCTTCTCCCTGCAAAGTGTGAATGTGTGGGGGCATCTATCCGCGAACTTGCAGCCGCTTATGATCTGGGTCAAAGGAGGCACTGTACCTGCAATCTCATTGAGTCGGCCTGCCCGCCCCCCGACACGGTCAACCAGTCGGGGAATCGACTTTAGGAGTCCCTGAGTATAGGGGTGAAAAGCGCTGTCAAATATGTCCATCACTTTAGCCTCCTCCACCACCTCACCCGCATACATTACAATGACGCGACTGGCCATCTGCGCAACCACGCCCAGATCGTGGGTGATAAGCAACACAGACATACCCAGTTCCTCCTTGAGTCCGACCATCAGTGAGAGTATCTGGGCCTGAATGGTTACGTCCAGGGCAGTTGTGGGCTCGTCAGCGATCAGCAGCTTGGGACGGCACACCATAGCCATGGCAATCATCACCCTTTGGCGCATTCCGCCCGATAGCTGATGAGGGTAATCATTCAGGCGCTCTCTCGCTGCCGGGATTTTCACATTCTCCAGCCATACTGCCGCCTCTTCGTATGCCTCTTTCTTAGTGACACTCTTGTGAACCATAAGAGGCTCCGCCACCTGTCGCCCAATGGGCAGGACCGGGTTGAGCGAGGTCATGGGCTCCTGGAAGATCATGGCAATCTCACGCCCCCTTACCTGGCGAAGGCCCTCAGAATCAAGGTTAATGAGATTCCGGCCCTCGAACACAATCCCATCTGCGTTAGTCTGCCCCGGCGGTGATGGGATCAACCCCAGAATACTGAGCGCGGTTACACTCTTGCCGCAGCCCGACTCTCCCACGAGCCCCAGGGTTTCGCCTCGGGCCAGATCAAAGCTGACCTCGTCCACGGCCCTGGCCACACCCTCAGGGGTATGGAACCGGACCGAAAGATTGTCTATCTCCAGCAGCTTTTCCATAGTGAACTAACCCTACAACGACATTTATCGCTACTCATCATACTTTTTTTTAAATTCTTCCGTTTAGTTATTATTTTGGTGTTCCGGGTTGCGGGTCTAAAACCCAGATGAATATTCCGGTGAATTACCCGAAACACGTAACCCGCAACGATCACATACGATACAAGAAGAAGCTATTGTTAAATAAAGCTGATAAGTTATATCTGGCTAAATATCTCCAGGATACAGATAGTGCAACGCCGCAAGTGCATAAACTTTGGCCGTTTCAATTAGCTGATCCAGATCAACCCATTCGTCCACCTGGTGTGCCACCTGTCGGTCGCCAGCCCCCATGGTGACAATGGGAATATCCTTGAACGCCCATAGATATGTCCCGTCAGTGGCGCCGGGTACGCCAGCGTAAACAGGTTCCCCTTCCCACACCTGTCGCGTTGCCCAGTCAGCCGCCAGAACAACAGAGTCGTTAACGTCGGTCAGGGTACAGGGCCGATCGGTCATAAATTCTACCTCGACACTCAGGTCGTGATGACGTCCCACATTGAGCAGGCGATCATATTCCTCGTAATGCTTAAGCACCCAATTTTCTACATCAGCAGCAAGAACAGTCAATCCATCCCGTATTGCCTGATGGGACTGACTAGGGACGGTGCGGATGTCCACTAAGACCTGTGCCTTGCGGGGCATAACGTTGAGCTGGGGGGCACCGACTATGGGAGCCCGGATCACTGTTGGTGTAAAGCTGGGCCAACCTAAGTGTTCGTCCCGTCCCGTGACCTCCATGGCCGTTAGTTCCATCTCATGAAGCTCCTCGATTAATCTGGCCACGGCCGGTGCCGTATTAAGGCCAGAAAGGGGCATTGCACCATGGCTCATCCGGCCCGTTATAGTGTATCGGGCCCGTATTGCCCCCTTCTGGGAGGTGCATATCAACCCGTCCTGGGGCTCGCAGATGATCGCGCCGGTTACTGAATCGGCATGCCCGCGCCTTATAAAGTCCTGGACCCCAAGCATCTGATCCTCTTCATCGCAAAGCACCCCGCCGATGATTGTCCCGGCCATCTCCACGCCAGAACGCTTCAATGCGGCCATTGCAACAAGCATTGCGGCCAGGTTACCCTTGGTGTCGTTCGTCCCACGCCCATACATCCGTCGACCCACAATTTCGGCCCCAAACGGATCATAGTGCCAGGCCGATATGTCCCCCGGCGTGACAACATCAGTGTGACCTTCAAACATAAGGGTTCTCTGGCCCGGGCCTGCGGTCCAGGTAACTACTGCGTTGGGACGGCCAGGAACAACCTGATTCATCTCCACAACAAACCCCTGGGCTTCAGCCCACCCTGCGGCCAGCTCAGCCGCCTGCTGCTCACTTGTGCCAGCCATAGGATCCCATACCGAGTTGATCTTGACTAAATCGCTCGTAAAACTGATCAACTCATCTGGGACGACTTCGTTTAAGACTCTGGTTATGATGTCAGCAGGTATCATTTCTTCTATCTAAGCCTAACCATTTTCGGGTCAAGGGTATCGCGCAGGCCATCTCCTAACAGGTTGAAACCCAGAACAGCCCAGGCAATGGCCACGCCAGGGAAAATCGCCATCCACGGGGCCAGGGACATGAATGTCTGGGCCTCGTTGAGCATCCGACCCCATGAGGCGTGCGGTGGTTGGGTTCCCATACCCAGGTAGCTCAAGCCGGCCTCGGCCAAAATGGCCACAGCAAACTGGATGGTGCCCTGGATCAGCAAAGGTGAAAGAATATTGGGCAGGATGTGGCGCAATGTGATGGCCCACTCACTCACCCCGCTTGCCCTGGCTGCCGCAATGAATTCTCGCTCCCAGATCGTCATGGAAACCGCCCGGGTTAATCTGGCAAAGACCGGGATGTAAAATATACCGATGGCCAGCATGGCATTTATCACCGACGGCCCGAGAATGGAGGTTATCAGTATAGCAGTCAGCACGGCCGGGAAGCCGAATAAAAGGTCTGAGAACCGCATAATCGACTCGTCCACCAGTTTGCCAAAGTAGGCAGATGTCAATCCCAGCGATACCCCCAGGCTCAGACCAATGGCCACTGTGACCAAACCCACAATGATCGAGTTGACCGCTCCGACCATTACACGGGACAGGATGTCCCGGCCATACTGGTCGGTTCCCAGAGGATGATTCAAAGACGGAGATTCAAGGCGCTGAGGGGCATTCATGGAGTTGGCCTCATAAGGCGTCCATACCAGGCTGGTCACTGCCATCAAGACAACCAGGACAGATAAGATAAAGCCGACCGTGAAGTTTAAATTGCCAAAAAATCGTCTCATATTTCACTTATTCAAGCCTTATTCTCGGATCGAGAGAGGTGTAGGTCAAGTCCACAATGAAGTTGACCAGGACAACCGCAGCAGCCATGAATAGTACTATTTCCCGGACTACTGGGAGATCCCTCTGGCCAATGGCCTGGAAGACTAACCGGCCCAGGCCGGGTAAATAAAAGACATTCTCGATGATGATCGCCCCGGCCATAAGCTGTCCCAATTGGAGGCCAAGGATGGTCAGCACCGGGATAAGGGCGTTCCTCAGGGCGTGTACGTAAATTACGGTCCGTTCTTTTAGCCCCTTGGCCCGGGCGGTTCGCACATAGTCCTCCCGCAGGACATCCAGCATGGATGAACGTGTCAACCGGGTCAGGATAGATGCCCGGATCACGCCGAGAGCGAATGATGGCAGCAGCAGTGCTTTGACCGATCCCCAAAAGTCCACTGACCAGCCTGGAAACCCCCCGGCCGAAAACAGTCCCCAATGGACAGAGAAGAGCAAGATCAGCAAGATGCCTAACCAGAATTCGGGCGTGGCCAGGCCCAGTTGGGTGAAGAACATTACGCTCACATCTCCGGGCCGGTTCTGGTGGCGGGCCGCATAGATGCCAAGTGGGATCGAGATTACCACCGCAAAGACCATGGCCAGCAATGCAAGAGGACCTGTCACGGCCAGACGGGATATGATCAGGTCATAGACCGGCATGTCATAGTTTATCGATCGGCTGCCCCGACCGGTCAAGAGGTTACCCATCCAGTCGGTGTATTGAGCCCAGAATGATTTATCCAAACCCAGCTCTGCTCGGAGATTGGCTAAGGTCTCGGGGGTAGCATTGATGCCCAGGATAATCTGGGCCGGATCACCCGGCAGGACAAAAAGAACGGAATAGACAGTAATCGAGACAAGAAATAATAGAATAAGGAGTGTAATAAGCTTTTTTACAAAATATCTGGGCATATACATCTGTAAAAGGCGGCAGGGAGTATATACCCCTGCCGCCTTACCTTATTTGCTTAGAAATTGTGTTTTTTACAATCTATTTCTTTAACCATACCTGGGTGCAGTCCAGGGCAATGGTTGGGTAGTTCTCCCACCAGCCCATGACGCCAGCCTTCATCACAGGTAGGCTGGGCGCAGAGAACATATAGCCATTGACCGCGTCTTCGGCAATAATTTCCTGGCAGCGACCGAACCACTTTCCCTTCTCTGCCTCGTTGGGCGCTTTTAGGGCTGTCGAGTAAGCATCGCGGAATTCCTGGGAGTCATACTGGAAATAGTACTCTGGGTTTGCGTAGATACCTATATCCCAGGCCTCCACATGACCAATCATGGTTAGCTGGTATTCCTTTTGCTTGAAAATACGGTCAAGCCAAAACGGCCATTCGACAATCTCGATCTTGAGCTTGATGCCCACCTTGCCGAGCATGTCGGCAATCACCTCTCCGGCCCGCTTAGAGTATGAATAAATGGCCGGGAGTTTAATGGTGGCCTCAAAACCGTTGGGGTAACCGGCTTTTGCAAGTAGCTCCTTGGCCTTTTTCGGGTTGTATGGAAATTTTCCGGTAAGGTCCATATAGTATGGCGTTGACGGCGACCAGTGGGAGCCGATAGGGGTCCCGTAGCCAAACATGACCAGATCAACAACGGCCTGACGGTCGATGGCGTAGGCCATGGCCTGGCGAACCAACTTATTGTCGAATGGCTTTGCCTTATTGTTAGTGGACATTACGACCTCGCCGGTGGTGGTGCCCGCGAAGACCTTGAAGCGTTTGTCCTTGGACATCTCCATGGCCGATTCAGGCGCAGCAATGTAACCGATTACATCAATGTCGCCGGCCTTGAGCGCTGCTATCTGGGCGCTGGCGTCGCCTATAAACTTAAAGATGACCTTATCAAGGAAAGGCACCTCAGGGTTCCAGTAGCCGTCAAACCGGACCATCTCAACGTGATCGCCTCGCACCCACTTAACAAATTTGAACGGGCCCGTTCCGATTGGATCAGACTTCGTGTTCTCATAGCCCTTCATGGGCAGCATGACAGCATCACCCTCGGCCATATGTGCAATAAACAGGGCGTCCACGTCCTTTAGGGTCAGGGCCAGGGTGTAATCATCCGGCGTATCGATTTTTACTATGCCCTGGAAGTACTCGGGATGGGGGTTAGTCGTCCCATCACCTTTGGCCCGCTCAATGTTCCACTTAGCCACCTGAGCGTTAAAGGGCTCACCATTATGAAACTTGACCCCCTTGCGCAGAGCGAAAGTGTAAACCTTACCATCTGGCGAGACTTCCCATTTGGTTGCCAGTCCGGGCACAAACTGTCCCTTGCTGTCGACCTTAATCAGGCCCTCAAAAATATTCGCAAAGACCACCCGGTCGATGGCTGCTGCCGTATTACCGGTGGGATCAAGTCCCGGCGGTTCAGCCGGTTGACATACGATCAGACTCCCACCTTTCACCGGAGTATCCGCGATGGCTGATTGTAGCGGCAGCATAATGCTAATAACCATGATAAAAAACAGTAGCTTTTTCATAATTCCTCCTTTTGATTTAATGATTTTCCCCTAATCACCCCTTGATTCCGCCCCTTTTGCAACAATGTGTTGTCGAACAATACCATGTTTACGATTTGAAAACGAGTGGTTTTTCTCCGGTAACGTGGTGAATTGGATGAAAAAGAGATATTTTTAGATGGATACCAACTAACGATCCTCAAGATCGCAGAAGGCAATCATGCCCCCCAGGCTCCGGGCACTGAGGATACCCGAGATAATGGCTCTGGACATGCAGTTGGCGGCTGCATGCCCCAGTTCATTGAACGCCTGGGCCTTCTCTACCAGGTTGATCGGGTCAAGGAGATCTGTTTCCCTGGTACCTGGGGCAGAACCCCGAACGTCCACGCCCGCGACCGCTCCTTCGGGACAGATGACCGCCGTTACACCGCAGACCGCATCAATGTCTGTATAATGCCCGACTACAAGCCCCTGCACGTCGGTCACGGCGTTATTCTGGCCAATCGCGGGCATAGCAAATTCCATCCTGGATACTGGCTATTAGTCTCTTAAGAATCAAATGCGTGCATTTTGAGGTAGAAGGTATTTCTTTGTCCGGAAAATATATCATGAAAATCAAAATACTAAATTCGAAAACCAAAACAATAACTAATTTTTCAAAATCCAAATAACCGAAACCAAACCTCATCTCTAAAGAGGTATTCCCCTGTTTGGAATATTCGGATATTTGAATTTCGTATTTTTTTCGTATTTGTTATTTCGTGCTTAGTATTTTCGGTTTATCTGGATCAGCTACTGGGTACTGGTTTCGAGGTTGTGGATACTGGACGTAATCAAGTCCCCATCTCCCAGGAGGAGAGATATTTCTCCTGTTCCGGAGTGAGTGTATCAATCTCAATGCCCATGGCGGCAAGTTTCAGCCGGGCGATCTCTTCATCGATGTCCTGCGGGACGGGATAGACCTTTTTTACCATTTTTGTATGTTCGTTTGCCATATATTCCGCCGACAGGGCCTGGTTGGCAAAGCTCATGTCCATAACACTGGATGGATGCCCTTCGGCTGCGGCCAGATTGATAAGCCTGCCTTCTCCTAAGATATATATCTTTCGGCCATTTTTGAGGGTAAATTCCTCCACAAATTCCCTTATCGGTCTCCGCTCGACAGAGGCTTCGGCAAGACCTGGCAGATCCAGCTCCACGTCAAAGTGACCGGAGTTCGACACGATAGCGCCATTCTTCATGTTTGCAAGTGTTCGGCCCGAATGACATTCATATCCCCCGTAAGGGTACAGAAAAAGTCCCCCAACGGAGCGGCTTTGGCGATCGGCATTACTTGATACCCATCCATAACAGCTTCGAGGGCCCTGAGCGGATCCACTTCGCACACGATCATATGTGCGCCATGTCCCTTGGCCCGCATGGCAACGCCCCTTCCACACCAGCCATAGCCGCTGACTACGAACGTGCTGCCGGCCAGCAGCCGGTTAGTGGCCCTTATAATACCATCTACCGTACTTTGGCCTGTCCCATAACGGTTATCAAAAAGATGTTTGGTATTGGCGTCGTTTACAGAAATGACGGGGAACTGTAAAACCCCGTCTTTCTCCATGCTCCTGAGTCGAATGACCCCGGTAGTCGTTTCTTCTGTGCCGCCCAGAACCCCTGAAAGAAATTCACGCCTCTCCGCTTCAGACAGGCCTTTTCCCCAACCACTGATAGACGGCTCGAGTTCATCCCATTTTTCTAAGGCCATAAAGTGAATAGAACTGACCAGGTCAGCACCATCATCCATTGTCAAATGAGGCCTGTGTTTTAAGGCCGAAAGAATATGGCTGTAATAAGTAGCGTGATCTTCACCCTTGATAGCAAAAACAGGGATCTCATCATCGGCCACCAGGGAGGCAGCCGCGTCGTCCTGGGTGGAAAGGGGGTTGGATGCGCACCCGACCACATCTGCACCGCCCGCCTTCAGGGTCTTGAGCAGGCTCGCTGTCTCGGTGGTTATATGCAAACAGGCCGCTACCCTGAGGCCTTTTAATGGTTTTTCATTTGAAAACCGTTTTCTGATCTTTGCCAGTACGGGCATGCTCATTTCTGCCCACTCTATCCTCAAGCGGCCCTTTCCTGCCAGATTTATGTCCTTGATATCATAATCCACTTTTCTACCCTCGTTTTTTTATTCGTTGTTATTATTGATTTACTCATTTTATTGCCCTTTTGAGATCCTCTGTCATATCCGTCATTTCCCATATAAATTCGGGGAGTTCTCGGCCAAAATGCCCGTAATTACAGGTTTTTCGATATATCGGTCTAAGCAAATCCAGTCTCTCGATAATCGCGGCAGGGCGAAGGTCAAATTTCTTTTTCACGATTTCGGTTAATTCCTGGCTGGAAACAACCCCGGTACTGTAAGCGCCCACAAGCACCGAAACCGGCTCGGCTCGACCAATGGTGTATGCAACCTGTATTTCACATTTTTCAGCCAATCCTGCCGCCACTATATTTTTGGCAATATAGCGGCACATGTATGAGGCGCTCCTGTCTACTTTGGAGGGGTCTTTCCCCGAAAAGGCACCGCCTCCGTGGTAGCCGAACCCACCATAAGTATCCATAATAATTTTTCGTCCTGTCAGGCCGCAGTCTCCTAAAGGACCGCCTACCACAAATCTGCCCGTAGTATTGATAAAATACTGTGTATCATTGTCCAGCATTTTACCAGGGATTACATCCTTAATCACTTCCTCCACGATGGCTTCCCGAAGTGTATCGTAATCAACATCCGGGTCATGCTGAGCCGCAATAACCACTGTGTGAACTCTAAACGGTTTACCATTTGCATATTCCATTGTTACCTGGGATTTACCATCCGGCCTGAGCCAGGGTAGCTTTCCTGATTTGCGCACATGTGCCAATCTTTTTGTTAGCTGATGAGCCAGGTAGATGGGCATAGGCATCAAAGGCTGGGTGTCTTTACACGCATAGCCAAACATTAGCCCCTGGTCTCCTGCACCCTGTTCCTTGAAAAGGCCTTTTCCATTTACGCCAATGGCAATATCCGGGGATTGTTTATCAATTGTAGAAAGAACGGCACAGGTTTCCCAATCAAAACCCATGGAGGAGTTGCTGTAACCGATGTCTTTAATTGTCTGTCTTACGACCTCCGGCAAATCCACGTAAGCCTCGGTCGTAATTTCGCCAGCAATAATGGCCATACCGGTGGTTACCATGGTCTCGCAGGCCACACGGGATTTTGGATCCTGCTCCAGCATTTTGTCCAGAATATGGTCCGATATCTGATCAGCTATCTTGTCAGGATGCCCCTCAGTGACCGACTCAGAGGTAAATAAAAAACTCGAAGATTTAGTTTTCATAGTCGTCTCCTTCTAAATAATCCTTTGCTTTTGTTATAAAAACGTCTAATTAGAACATCTTGTGCCCGTTATGTCAAACGCATGGAAATATGTGAAACATGCAATTCGGCCTCCAGGTCTCACAAGCTACCGGAAATACCGTAATACCTGACTATGGGAAACATCCTGATCCTCACTCCAGCGCTGATAATCATCAGGGATGAGATGGACAAGGCCCTTGACATAATTAAGGAATATATATTTTTAAATCATAGTTTTCAAGGAGACTAATTCCAGTTGATCGGCTGCATCCTCTGTCCGGTCTGAAACCTCCGCGATGGTATTCAAACACTGTTTTAAATGGATTTTGTGGCTGTGGTCTAAAGACGATATGAATATTGCCTTTGTCAAGTCCCACTCGCTTTTATCTACAACTGATTCCTGGAGGCCTACTTCCTTGGTGTACTCCCGGACAACATCCGACTTACATTCTCCTTTTAAATAGCAGAGCACCGCCAGCTTGAGGGGGGTGATAATACCCAGAGACTCCTGGCTAATAGCAACAAACTGGGGTTTCAATTCCTCAGGAATTGAGGGCCGCTGGTTCGAAAAAAAGTCGCAGCAGGCTTCCCCTGCATTGGCCACCTTATCGATGCTTTCAACCAGCTTGTAGATGTCCTCTCGAATTCGCGGCAAATAGGCTCCGGAATATAGCTTATCCCGTATCTCGTGCCGGATTAAGTCGGCTTGTGATTCGGTACTTCTCACATCGCGCGCCAGGATCTTTGCTTCCTTAATATTGCCGCTCAGATAGACTTCAAGCATTTTCACTCCTGTTTTGAGGCATTCCTCCACAGCATCTACATGCTTTATGACGAGTTCGATGACTTTTTTTTCTTTCTTGAATTTAAAAAACACTGTTATTCCTCCCTGGAATAGAATTGTTTAGACTGCTTAAGGGCAGGTCCAGCCTTGAAGAATGATTTGGCGGGGTTCAACCCAACCGACAAAAAACCATATATGCGTTTTCCCCAAAACTCTAAATTTAAATCTATGAGCCCATGCCAGAAAACGCAAGGTAAAACCGCATCAAAAGGTAGGCGATCACACCGCTTGCTAACGGTGTGGAAACCCATCCAATGGCGATTTCAAGAAGGGTCTTTCTGCTTACCGTTCTTACCCCTTTTACAAGACCCACACCCGTTACTCCTCCCACTATTGCCTGTGAAGTGGAAACGGGAACACCCACCTGCGTAAACAAATGGACCGTAATTGCCGCAGAAAATGTAGAGACAAAGGCCGAGAAACCGTCAAGTTCAACTATCTTTTTCCCTACCGTATCCATAACCTTCCTGCTGTAAGTCAAGACTCCTGATGCAATACTCAAGCTCCCCACAAGCGCCGCCTGAAGCGGAGTCAAAAGTCCTGAACCCACGTAAACCCCTGTCACGTTAGCCACGTTATTGGCCCCCAGGCAGTACGCTCCATAGCATCCCGCAAACAGCAATGCCCACCTTATGAAGATGTTGCGCAGTTGAAGATCCGCGAGGAGCCTTTGAAAGGCATTACCGAGTAGAGGATAAAGAACACGGCTTATAACCATTGCACCGATAGGTGTAAATATCCAGCAGAGTACAATCTTGTACAGGCGTGTGTAGTCTGGAATCCCTGAGATCAAGCCGATTCCCAAGATAGCCCCCATGATGGCTTGAGAAGTCGCAACAGGAAGTGAGAGATAGGAAAATGTCGCCACGCAAAGCCCTGCGGCAAATGCCGCCATGAATGCCGCCATATGTGACATTGTGGACATTTCCCCAACAGTGCCCATGCTCTTGTACCCTTCTAAGAGCGCACCTACCACGACAAAAATAGCAATAAGGACGGTTGCGGTCCTGTATGTTAAGACCCTTGCCGCAACCCCCGTACCAAAAATATTGGCCGAGTCATTACTCCCAAGACCCCAACCCAGAAACACACCACCAATGAGTGTCCACACAGGCAAATACCTTTCTTTACAAAATTCGGATAATTGCGAATATAACTACCTATCTACCTAACAACTGTCAACAAATAACGGAAATCATTAAAAAATGCAAGTCAAGCAAATAATTATCATATAAGTAAGTCCTCAATAACTCCAGGTTGTATTAGGAAAATCCCCCCCAATCCCCCTTTGCAAAAGGGGGAAGGATTCGGTGTGCCCGGACTTATTGAGATGTTGCTTATATAACTGATAACCGGCCGTTATTCCTTTCCTTTTGGCAAATGAAACTTGAAACTGGTCCAATGGTGATAGCTCCTTGGATCTGTCGTGTTTCGAGTAGCAGGCTGGGTCTCTTTTTTAAAGGCCGCAATCCCGCTGATAAGCGGGACCCAACACATACTGCCATTGGACAATCACCGGCAATCTGTGTCTGCAAGGGCGGCAGTTAGACATAGAAACTCATCCATATCAAGCGTTTCAGCCCGCCTTCCAGGATCAATCCTACATCTTTTCATTACTTCAAAAAGTGTCTCACGATCCAAGGATGTAGACATACCCTTGAGCGAATTCACCATGGTCTTTCGACGGTGGGCAAATGCGCCTTTTACAATCTTTTTGAAATTGCCCTCATTATTTAATAAGAGTCTGGGGTAAGGCTTCTCAAAGTCCAGCTCAATCACCATGGAGTCAACTTTTGGTTTGGGGTTAAAGGCATCCTTTGACACTTCGAGCAAAGGGCGAGGATGAGCGTGATATTTAACCAGGAGGGTCATGGCACCGTATGCCTTCCCGCCGGGAGAAGCAGTCAGCCTTTTGGCAACCTCCAGCTGAAACATGAGAACAGCCCTTCGAATCAAATCCCGGTTTTTAATCAGTTTTTCCAAAACGGGCGAGGATATGTTGTAAGGAAGATTTCCAATAACCAGGAGCCTGGCTGATAAAAGGGGCCTTATCTCGCGGAAATCCCATTTGAGGATGTCATGGTTTATAAGGGTTACATTGGTAATCCCTGCCTTGTTTAGGCGTTTTTGTAATGCACTAACTAACTGAGCGTCTTTTTCAACGGCAACAACATGTCCAACGGTCCGGGCAAGCGGCAGAGTCAAGGCACCTTGACCTGGGCCTATTTCCAGAACCAGATCAGAGCTTTGAAATCCGGCGAGGACAATAATCTTATCGATGATTTCAGGCTCAACCAGGAAATGCTGTCCAAGCCTCTTTTTGGCGCGAAATCCTGGCCCGCCTATCCTGCCTGAGTCCCGCTGTAGGGGACGATGATGGGTAGGCCCGGGCTTCATTGAGCGTGTATGCGCCAATTCCTGCGCTCCTTCCTTAATTGACGCCAGGCTCTTATGTGTTTGAAAATGGGTAGGAAGATAAAAAAACACAAGCCCCCAAAAACAATCCCCATAATAAACCCTCCAAGCAGGAAGGCTGAGACAAAAGCAGTACCGGACCCGAAGATTTTTCCCACTATGACCATGGGCGCCTCCCCTGACCGCACGGCTGTCATTACTGATGAGAAGACTGCGTTTTTTTCCGGCAGGCCTATTATCGAAGCCCCTAATCTGTAACTATAGTAGTATATAAAATACCAGTTTAGAGGATTACTCACCCATGTCCCCAATGCCGCCGTAATCTTGCTTCCTTTAAAAAAAAGTGACAGCGTAATGGCAAGTACAGTCTGGAAAGGAACAATGGGCATCATACCCGAAAATACCCCGAATGCTGTCCCAAGGGCCAATTCGTGGGGCTCGCCCCTTAATCTAATAAATCTTAGATAGTAATATTTGATCTGCCTTTGGAATTTCAAAATACATCAATCCAGAAAAGTTGTTGAAATTCAGATATATTCATTCCTTAATACTTAAAATTTGTGTCATGTTTTGATAAATTCAGACCTCGTTATTTGATCTAAGAACTAGGTCCGATTTTTGGACACCATCCTAATGATAATGGCTTATGGAGCCAAATTGAGGAATTGTGAATTTAGGGATTGAGGGATTAAGAAAAGGAAAAGATTCATATTACAATTCCTAAATTCCTGAATTCCTAAATTCCTGAATTCAACGAGTGTCCAATTTTCATGCAAACCGTACAAAAACAAACGAGAACAACTACTTAACCACTCAACTACTTGACCACTTAACGAGGTCTGAAATTCACTTATTTTCCATTATTTATCCAGTATCAAGTATCAAGCAACCAGCATCTCTCCACTGCGAGCAATGGTGATATTATACCTGCATTAACTCGACGGGTTGAGGTAAAGCCTCGTTAGACCATAGGAGAAAGGTCATTAATAGGATACTTGGATCTCACATCCATTGACAAATCCGCCCTCTCTCCATTCGAAATCCGATGATAACCTGCCACCGCGATCATGGCTGCGTTATCTGTACAATACTCCGGACGAGGGAAATAAACCGGTACACCTTCGGTTGAGGCGGCCTCTAACATCTTGGCCCGCAGTCTATTGTTGCAGGCCACACCGCCCGCAACCATAACCGCCGAAACGGATTTCTTTTCCCTTGCCCGCATAACCTTGTTAACAAGCACATCAACCACAGATTCCTGAAATGAGCAGGCGACATCCGCCAACGTCACATCATAATTTTCAACTTCGCTCTCGCGCCACTTTTTAACATACAGGGCCACCGCAGTCTTAAGACCGCTGAAGCTGAAATCGAGAGAATCGTTTGACAGATATGCCCTGGGAAAATTAATCCCATCCTTCCTGCCATCCCGGGCTGCCTTTTCAATGGCAACACCTCCGGGGTAACCAAGCCCCAGGATTTTTGCGACCTTATCGAATGCCTCCCCCGCCGCATCATCAAGGGTCTGCCCCATCTGAGTGTACCTGCCGTATCCTTCAACATTGTAAAGGCTGGTATGCCCCCCGGACACGGTCAGGGCTATAAAGGGAAATAATGGAACCTCTTTCTCTAAAAAGATGGAAAGGATATGACCCTCCAGATGATTTATAGCCACCATGGGTATGTTATGAACGTAGGCCAGGCACTTTGCATAATAGAGACCTACCAAAAGGGCTCCAACAAGACCTGGGCCCACTGTTACGGCAATACCGTCCAAATCTCTCATCTGGATATTTGCCCTTAAGAGGGATTCCTGAACCACAGGCATAATATTCCTGACGTGTTCCCTTGATGCAAGCTCCGGAACAACACCACCATAAGCGTGATGGAGCTTAACCTGAGAGTGGATCACATTGGACAGCATGCGCTGTCCATCCAAAACAACCGCTGCCGAGGTATCGTCACAGGAAGTGTCTATTCCTAAAATAATCATTCAAAACCCAGCCCTTTTCTGAGCCAGAATCTCATCGATTTTTGCAACCACTTTTCTGAGTTGCTCTGCCATGAGACCTGCCCTCTGATATCTACTCGCTATATCCTTTTCAAGGGACTTATCGATGATTCTTTCAACGATACGTGGGACTGTGGGATTAAGGGCTTTGGCAGACGGGTGTCTATCCCTGGCAATGCTGAGCATCAAAGCACTAATGTCATCGCCTTTAAATGGCTTCTGCCCTGTCAGCATCTCAAAAAGGAGCACGCCAACTGAGAAAACATCCGAACGACCGTCAGTCTTCTTGCCGGATAGCTGTTCTGGAGACATATAGCAGGGGAAGCCAGGCCCCACTCCTCTCTTGTGCTTGGAGGAAGGCATAACCCGGGCGATTCCAAAATCCGTCAGCTTCACATCGTTGGTCTTCTTAATCCGTATGATGTTTGCAGGCTTAATATCACCGTGAACGATGCCCTTAGAATGGGCATATTCCAGAGTATCTGCAACTCCGGCCACAATGTCCAAGGTCTCCCGGAGCGGGAGGAGATGCCCCAGCCTTGTGTAATGCTCCAGGTCCTGTCCTTCCACATATTCCATGGAAATATAGACCAGGCCGTTTTCTTTTCCAAAGTCATAAATGGAAACAATGTTCGGATGGATCAACAGGCCCGCGGATTCGGCTTCACGGAAAACACGATCCGCCACTTCATCCGCAATACCTTCTCCGAATTCTGCTAAATTGACTGCTTTTACGGCCACAATCTGTTTGGTTCTGGTATCCAGTGCCTCGTAAACAACGCCAGTATTTCCCCGGCCCAGCTCTCGCATCAATTCATACCGCTCAAAGGAGGGCTTTGTCTCCATATCTACCGGTGTGCCTTCATCATCTTGCCTACCCGCCCATGACCCGGTACCAAATGAGGCATCCACATTTTCAAATCTGCGTACCCGTTCATTCAGGTCCTTGAAATTCCCCCCATGCTCCATGATCAGGCCGTAGGTTGCCAGGGCCTTAGAAAACTGGCCGTTTTGCTCATATCCCAGGCCCAATGTATAGAGAAGATTTTTGGTCTTTCCCTCCTCAAGCGGAAGCCGCCGGAACTCTTCAAGAACGAGATTAAAAGAGCCTTGTGACCGGGACGGAAAATCCGTCAACTCATTCAATTCGGAAGAATAGGCCACCCCATTCTCCTTCGTCTTTCCAGCACTTAAAAAGCGTTTGGAAATAAGCAGAACATAGCCGACAACTAAGAGCAATATGGAAGGAGCAACCCTTAACCAGGTGTTTGAAAAGAGAAAGAGAGCCGTACCAATACCAAAATAACCAACCACAAGTCCCAGGCTGGTGAAAGCCCCTAACTCAGCATTCATCCTTGGCAGGACAAGAGTAATAAAAAAGCCAAAGACCGCAAGGATAAAAAATTCTATAATAGGAAGCCAGTCAGGCCTAAAAATAAAATTTTGATTTAGGATATTTGCAACAGAATTTGCAACCACTTCTACCGCCGGCAGGTTTCCTGATATGGGCGTAGCAAATCTATTACTTATTCCAGGTGCGGTCGCGCCGATAATCACAATCTTATCCCTGAAGAGGCTGGTCTGGACTTGGTTTTTAAGGACCTTGACAAAAGGTGTTTGATTAAAGCCGGCAGCAGGCCCTTCACTCCATTTAATTGGGGTCCTCATATGGGAATCAATGACCGGAACGCTGACTACCGATGACGGGCTGATCCTTAAATTGATTCCTTCTCCAAATACGACTGTCATGTCTTCATTTTTGAGGTTTTTAAAGACCTTTACAATGGCCAGGGAAAAGGAGGGAACGTATATATCTTTTAGATATCCCAGTACATGGTCTTGATTTCTGACATATCCGTCCTGATCCTTAAAAAAATTCACATGGCCTATACCCGCAGCAGCTTCTGCAAAGGAGGGTACAAGAGGCTCTAATTTGGAAAACCACTTTAGGTCATGCCTGGCTCCTTCTTTTTCAAGGCCTTCCGTCCGGTCAAAGGCATGCCTGGATACAAAAGCAGGGGCCTTAATATCATGGCTGCTACTTTGGAGATCAAAGCTGATCGGCAATACGACGTTTCCCGCCTTTTCCAGCGCCTTATACAGCTTGGAATCATTGTCCAGACCGGCCAGGGCTTTGGACAGTTCTTTGTAAAAATCAAGCCCTGACCCCTGCTGGGCGAGTCCTGACAATTCATAGCTTGCCCACAAATGCCTGACTGCCCTGAGACCCGGACCTTCCTGAGGTTCGCTTAATAATATGTTCAGGGCGATCACTTTTGCACCGGCAAGTGCGAGGTTATCAATGCATAGGGCAAGCACATCCCTTGACCATGGGTAGGGCCCTAACTCCGATATGTCATTATCGGTAACCACCACAAGTTCTATATCCGGGTCCCTCTCTTCGGAGGCAGTTATTCTGCTCCTGAGATCAAGCGTTTTCAACTCGAGGGCTGCTGTAAAATCAAAGACCCCGGTTGTGGTGATAAATAAAAAAACCAGGGTCACGGCCAGGCCGACGACCCAGTCTGGAAGCTTTTTGTTTATTCTCATGGAAAGATCTCTATCGAAAACCCGCAATATAGATTTCTGAAAATCTATAGTTCACCGTTCACCGTTGTCCGTTGAAAGGCCGTGGGGCAGCAATTCTAATTATAACCTTTGGACCTTGCTAATACAGGGCCGTGGTGATTTCTTATTTTAAAGCAGGCGAGGGGTGCACTATTACATAAACCCTTATAATGTCAAATAACGGGTTGCCTTTCTATAAAGTGTGGGGCCGATTCCCGGTATGGACAGCATCTCATCCATTTGCTGAAAACCCTCCCTTTTGGCCCTCTCGCGAACAATCGCTCTGGCAATTGTTGGACCAATTCCCGGAACTGCGGTAAGACCCTCGAGGCTTTCGTTATTAAGCGAAATGGGTATCCCAAGGGTAACCTTATAAAAGGCAGACATTTCACCTTCAAAGATGTAAGCCTTTTGTCCATCGCTTCGCAAATAGATACTCGAACCGCAATGGCACAAAATACCATTGCCGGGCAGGGACTTTTGAGTTCCGGGGATTAGTCCTCCGGCCCGAATCAATAGCTCCTTCAAAACGGGCGGCTGGCAGAATGCATAAACGCCTGGCCACTGAATATTTCCTGAAATATGTACAAACACCTTATCATCACATGGAGGGCTATCCGCTGCAGAAAAGCCGGAAATGCCCTTTAGCAGATGCATGGTGAGAAGAAAAAACAACAGGATCAGAGCACCAGCAGCACTGTCATTGATTTGCCTTTTTCTCATCATCCAAACCAAACGCCTTATGCAGGACACGCACCGCCAATTCGGTGTATTTTTCCTCTATGACACATGATACCTTAATTTCAGAAGTACTGATCATCATAATATTAATGTTTTCTTTAGCTAAAGCCGCGAACATCTTCTGGGCCACGCCAGCGTGACTTCTCATTCCCACGCCTATGATGGATACCTTGGCAACACCCTCGTCCCCTATGACTTTTTCCGCTCCAATTTTCCCGGCCACTCCGCTCACTAACTTCATGGTCTTGTAAAAATCCGACTGGGGCACTGTAAATGTCATATCAGTGAGCCCGTCCTCACTAGTGTTCTGAACAATCATGTCAACCACGATGCCAGATTTAAAAATGGGCTCAAATATCTGTGAGGCAACCCCCGGCTTATCCGGCACTTTCTTGATAGTGACCCTGGCATCGTTTTTGCTGTAGGCCACTCCGGAGACCATCACCCTCTCCATATCCTTTGTCTCAGCAATCACCATGGTACCCCTTTCATTGCTAAAGGTTGATCTTACGTGGATTGGCACATTATATTTCTTGGCAAACTCAACAGAACGGATCTCTAACACCTTTGCACCCTGGCTGGCCATCTCAAGCATTTCTTCATACGAGATAAAGTCCAGTCTTTTGGCATTTGGGCAAATGCGGGGATCAGTGGTGTACACCCCATCCACATCTGTATAGATTTCGCAGACATCGGCTTTCAAAGATGCAGCCAGGGCAACGGCTGTGGTATCCGAGCCGCCCCTTCCTAATGTCGTAATATCGCCATTTTCATCAAGCCCCTGAAAGCCGGCCACGGCCACTATTTTGCCCTGTTGGAGCTCTCTTATAATCCGTTCGGTTTCAATGTTATGGATTCTGGCCTTGCCGTACAAATTGCTTGTGTGGATTGCCACCTGAAAACCCAGGAACGAACGCGCGTCATA
>JAKLQB010000532.1 GCA_022013615.1 Desulfobacterales bacterium
TCGAGAAATACGGAGAGGACATTCGTCAGAACCCTGTAGGAGCGGGCGCATATGTTCTCAAGGAATGGGTCAAAGGGGACCGCATCGTAATGGTCCGAAATGAAAACTACTGGGGTGAAAAACCCACGGTCGCTCAAATCACCTGGAAGGTTGTGCCGGAGGCGGCGACCCGAGAGGCGATGCTGAGGACCGGCCAGGTCCACGTCTGCTATAAGCCGCTACCCTCTAATGTGGCAGCACTCAAGGCGGACCCGAATATCACTGTGGAAATGCCCCTGGACACCAGAACCATCTTCATGGGACTTAACTATCAGAAAGGGGTTACCACCAACAAGAAAGTCCGTCAGGCCTTCAATTATGCCGTAGACAAAAAGGCTATCGTGAAAAAGATTCTTTTCGATACCGCTCAACCGATGGACGGTCCGGTATCACCCAAAGTCTTTGGATACATGAAGATGGACAAGCAGTATGATTACGATCCGGAGAAGGCCAAGGCGCTCCTAAAGGAGGCCCAATTCGACTTTTCTAAAACCGTCAATATGCGGACTCCCAACGGGCGATACCTCTTTGACAAGCAGGTTTCTGAAGCCGTACAGGCCTATCTCCAGGCGATCGGCGTGAAGGTTGAACTCCGGACCTATGACTGGCCGACCTATGTGGCAGGCCTGCTGAAGCCACTCGACCAGACAGAGCTGGAGGTTTTCCTCTTGGGCTGGGGCCCGCTGATTCTGGACGCAGATATGGGCCTATATGGTCAGTTTACATGTGAAGTCAACCCGCCGAAAGGACTCGGTGCGGCCTTTTATTGTAACCCGGAGTATGACAAGATC
Organism: Desulfobacterales bacterium; assembly: GCA_022013615.1. The sequence continues at coordinate 831 of JAKLQB010000532.1, forward strand.
ATGTTGGCCTCCCGGGAGGAGCAGGACCCGAACAAACGGCTGGCATTGTTGAAACAGGCATCTGAGATTGTCTGGGACGACTGCCCTTGGATGTGGCTCCATGTGGAGAAGTTTGTGATCGCCTATTCGAGCAAGATCCAGGGCATGGTCGTCACGCCGACTGAGAAGTTCTATCCGACCTATATTACGATGAAGTAGGCCAATCCGAATCCCCGCAAGCGAGCGTTCTGACACGACGCCGTGCCAGGACGCTTGTGAGGGGACAGTGATTATCATTTTCTCGCCCGATCCTTGCAGAAACCACCTCGATAGACACTCAGGAAAACCGAAAAGAATTATGCTTCAGTACGTATTCAAGCGCCTACTCTCAACCGTCCCGGTCCTGATCGGGATATCGCTTCTGCTGTTCTTTATGCTACGGATGCTCCCTGGAGATCCGGCCCAAGTGCTCGCCGGTCAAATGGCGACGCCAGAGGAGGTCGAGCTCATCCGCCACCAGCTCGGACTCGACCGGCCTATCCACATACAGTACGCCTTTTTCCTTAGCCGCCTGTCCCGGTTCGACCTGGGACGTTCGGCCCGAACCCAAAACCCAGTCATAGAGGAAATCTGGGCCCGGCTGCCAAACACGGCCCTGCTGGCCGTGGTTGCAATCATTCTGGCCTGCCTCTTCGGTATCCCAGCCGGCATTATTTCGGCTGTACGGCCCTACACATGGATCGACTATCTGGTCACATCCATGGCCCTTTTTGGTATCTCCATGCCTGTCTTCTGGCTCGGTCTTATGCTCGTCGTCGTTTTTTCGGTTATGCTCCAATGGCTCCCTGCCGGGGGCACTGGAACCTGGAAGCATGTCGTCCTGCCCTCGATCACACTGGCCGCCTTCTGCGTGGCCTTTATCGCCCGGATGACCCGCTCGACCATGATCGAGGTCCTGTCCCAGGACTACACGACCACGGCCCGCTCCAAGGGACTCAAGGAAAAGGTGGTCATTATCAAGCACGCCCTGAGAAACGCCCTCATCCCAATCATCACCGTGATCGGCCTTCAGTTCGGGCTTCTTCTTGGCGGCGCGGTTTTGACCGAGACGGTCTTTGCCTGGCCGGGCCTGGGCCGACTGATCGTGGACTCAATCTTGGCCCGGGACTATCCCGTGATCCAGGGGACTATCCTGGTCTTTGCGCTCCTGTATATCCTGGTCAACCTGGTCGTGGATCTGCTGTACGCTTACGTGGACCCGAGGATTCGCTATGACTGAGACGACCCAAACCGCAGTTTGCCAGACACAGGATCGGCCAGTGGCCGGCCGGCTCAAGCAAAGCTGGGCCAAGCTCAGGCGCAACAGGGCGGCCCTGGTAGGTGGCATTCTGCTCCTGATCTACGTCCTCACTGCCTTGCTTGCACCGGTGCTCTTTCCGGGTAACCCTTCGGCCCCGAACCTCATGAAGTCGCTGGAGCGCCCCTCCCTTGAACACCCGCTGGGCACCGACGAGCTGGGCCGCTCAATCCTGGGCAGGATCATCTACGGCTCCCGTGTCTCACTTCTCATCGCCGTGGGGGTCATCTCGGTCGGGCTGATCATCGGTGTGCCCCTGGGGCTCGTGTCCGGGTACTACGGCGGCAAGGTCGACTTCGGCATACAGAGGGTGACCGACACGATGCTCGCCTTCCCCGGCTTTCTGCTTGCCCTGTCCCTGGTGGCCGTCTTAGGGGTGGGGCTCAAGAATACGGTCATCTCGATCGGCATCAGCATGGTGCCCACCTACATCCGCCTGGTGCGGGGCTGCGTCCTTTCGGTCAAGGAGGAGGTCTACGTGGAGGCAGCCAGAGCGGTCGGCACCCGGGATATTGCTATTCTGTTCAGGCACATTCTGCCCAATGTCATGGTACCGATCACGGTACAGACGAGCCTTGGTATGGGTACGGCAATCCTATTTGCTGCAGGCTTAGGCTTTCTGGGAATTGGAATACAGCCACCTACACCGGAATGGGGCACTATGCTTGGCTCAGGCCGGGTCTACCTCTTCAACGCTCCACACGTGGCGACTATCCCCGGTATCGCAATTTTCCTGGCTGTACTGAGCTTCAATTTATTGGGAGACGGCTTGCGGGACGCCCTTGATCCGAGGTTCAAGTTATGAAACCCATTTTAACTATCAGCGAGCTTCATACCCGCTTTCATACTATTGACGGTGTGGTCAATGCCGTGGATGGATTGGATCTGGAGGTCTTTCGCGGCGAGACCATGGGGTTAGTGGGTGAGAGTGGGTGCGGCAAGAGCGTGACTGCACTTTCGATTCTCCAGCTCCTGAGCTGCCCTCCGGCTGAGATCCAAGGTTGCATCTTTTTTGAAGACACCAACCTTCTGGCCCTGGACCGGGAAGGGATCAGGAAAATCAGGGGAAACACCATCTCTATGATTTTTCAAGAACCCATGACATCGTTGAACCCTGTTCTTACAATTGGCGAACAGATCTCAGAAGCCATCAGGCTTCACCAGGGTGTAACGCGTCAGGAAGCGTGGAAACGGGCAGTGGAAATGCTTCAGATGGTTCAAATACCCGAACCCGCGGCCAGGGCCAGGGAGCACCCACACAAGCTCTCGGGAGGGATGCGGCAGAGAGCCATGATTGCCATAGCTCTCTCGTGTAACCCCCAACTTATCCTGGCCGATGAACCTACAACGGCCCTGGATGTAACAATTCAGGCCCAGATCATGAGCCTTATGGTCCGGCTCAAGGAGAAACTCGATACCTCGATAGTGCTCATTACTCACGACCTGGGCGTCATCGCCGAGATGGCAAGCCGGGTAGTCGTCATGTATGCCGGCAGGGTAGTTGAGGAGGCACCGGTGAGAGATCTATTTAAGGATCCACGCCACCCATATACCCAGGGACTTCTCGGGTCAGTACCTGTTATCGGGCGCAAAGCAGAGACCGGCCGGCGTCTCCAGGAAATCCCGGGTATCGTCCCCAGCCCCCTCGAGATGCCAATAGGGTGCCGTTTCCATCCCCGCTGTCCCAAAACCATAGATGTCTGTCGAGAAAAGGAGCCACCTATGGTCCACCTCGATGAACATCGGCGGGTGAACTGCTGGTTGGAGGCAGGCGGTTCCGGTTGAAGTTTTCAAAAGTCAGGCATCAGAAGTTAGAATAGTTAATCCGTTCAATCAAACACGAAAACTAAAGATAAAGACATGGCTAATTGAAAAATAAAAGGAGCTGATTAGCGTGGCGCTCTTGGAAGTTCAAAACCTGAAGAAGCACTTCCCCATCAAGAAGGGAATCCTGTCCCGCACAGTTGGCCATGTGCGGGCAGTGGATGGGATCAGCTTCACCCTAAGACGAGGTGAGACCCTTGGACTTGTCGGAGAAAGCGGATGCGGCAAGACAACAGTAGGCCGATCAATCATGCGTCTCATTGAGCCTACATCAGGGCAGGTTAATTTTAATGGGCAGGACCTGCTCGAGTTGGGCAGGGAAGAGCTCAGACAGGTGAGGGCCTCGTTCCAGATCATCTTCCAGGACCCCTTTTCTTCTCTTAACCCTCGCATGAATGTTGGCCAGATCATCGCCGAGCCTATAAAGAACCATCTAAAGGAATCCAGGCCTGACATCAGAAACCGGGTGGCTTATTTGATGGAGAAAGTCGGCCTCCATCCGGAACAGGTGAACCGGTATCCCCACGAGTTTTCAGGGGGCCAACGCCAGCGGATAGGCATTGCTCGAGCACTGGCTTTGAACCCATTGGCCATAGTGTGCGATGAACCTGTCTCGGCATTGGACGTTTCTATCCAGGCTCAAGTTATAAATCTTCTTGCCCAGCTCCAGGAGCAAATGAACCTTTCCTACCTGTTTATTTCTCACGATTTAAGTGTAGTGGAGCACATCAGCGACAGGATAGCTGTGATGTATCTCGGCCGGTTTGTGGAACTGACCACTGACCAGGAACTCTATCATAACCCCTTGCATCCATACAGCCAGGCACTGTTATCTGCCGTTCCAGTCCCAGACCCGGAAATTCGCAAAAAAAGTATTCTTTTGGAGGGTGACGTGCCGAGTCCCCTGAATCCGCCATCAGGCTGTACATTTCGCACAAGGTGTCCCGAGCGCAAAAAAGTATGCGCACATGAATCGCCCGTCTTCAGGGATTTAGGTGGAGCTCACTGGGTCGCCTGTCACTTCAGGTAAGGAGAGGAGAAGGATCAATGAGTGAAAATGAAGCGGCTCAATTTCATCGAGAGAGTATTATCATTGATGGGCTTAATGCCAGCTATTTTCTTGAACAAAAAGTTCTGGAACGTCTGAAAAATGGCGGCATTACTGCTGTCAATGCGACCATTGCCGCGTGGCACACGCTGCCTGAGACAATTAGTGTTATCGCCGATTACCACTATCTATTGGATCAACATGCTGACCTGATTATGCCGGTACACAAGGTTGAGGATATTCAAACGGCCAAGAAAACCCAACGGGTGGGATTCATTTTTGGATTTCAGGATACCAGTCCTATCCAGGACAACGAACGGCTACTGAGTATTTATCATGCCTTGAGTGTAAAGATTATTCAACTTACATATAATCACCAGAACCTGGTGGGTGGCGGTTGCATGCTCCCTGAAGACAAAGGCCTTACCGCTTTTGGCCTAAAGGTTATCGCAGAGATGAACCGATTGGGAATCCTGATTGACCTTTCTCACTGTGGACCCCGCACGAGCCTTGAAGCCATCGAAGTGTCCCAAGAACCGGTTTCTTTCACCCACGCCAACCCCGTTGCCCTTGCTGATCATCCTCGCAACAAGACCGATGAGGCCCTTAAGGCCCTGGCAGCAAAGGGGGGTGTTGCGGGTGTGGCCACCCTTCCTGCCATGCTCACCGGGCAGAAACACGCAACCCTTGATGATTATTTAGCTGCCATTGATTACCTGGGCAACCTGTTGGGCATAGACCATGTGGGACTTGGCCCGGATTTTATGGAAGATATGCCCGAAGAGATCCTGGCATCGGCCCTGAAGGGGCTCTCCACCTCTGAAAAGGAGAAATACTTCAGCACCAAAGTTATTCAAGGTTTTGAGTCAATCTCCGAGTGTCCCAAGGTGACCAGTGAATTATTGAGCAGGGGCTATGGCATGGGGCAGGTGAAAAAGATAATGGGTGGGAACTGGCTGCGACTCTATGAAGAGGTATGGCATTAAGAATTTCTATGTTTGGATCCTGGCCCCTTGCTCCAACTGTTTTTCATCAATGGTGAAGAGTGCGTCGAGTAAAGCTATCTGAAAGCTGCCGGGGGCCTGTGCTCTGGTTGCCGCTTTCTCTCCTGCAAGACCGAAGTATGCCAATGCAGTGGTAGTGGCTTGAACGGCATCATTGTCCACCGCCAGGAAGGCCCCAATGATAACGGTTGCTGTGCAGCCCGTCCCGGTCACATAACCCATAAGCTCATGCCCATTAGAGACCCGGCAGGTGCGCTCGCCATCCGTGATCAGATCCACGGGCCCGGTAATGGCAAGAGTGGTGCCTAATTCCCTGGCGAGTACAGTTGCAGCGTCGGCAGCGTCGGCCACGCTGTGCATTGCATCCACCCCTTTGGTTCGAGATCCCTCCTGGGCCAGTGAAAGTACCTCTGAAGCATTTCCGCGAACTACATTGATTGTGAGTTCATTCATGAGTCGTTTTGCGGATTCGGTACGCAGTTTTGTGGCCCCTGAGCCCACAGGGTCCAGGATAATGGGTACATTGAGTTCATTGGCACGCTTCCCCGCCTTCAACATGGAATCAATCCAGTAGGGCGTCAGTGTCCCAATATTGAGCACCAGGGCACTGGCAAAGGACACCATTTCCTCCACTTCCTCAGGCGCATGGGCCATTACAGGAGATGCACCACATGCCAGTAACGCATTAGCGGTATAATTCATGACCACATAATTTGTGATGTTATGAATAAGGGGCTTTTTCTCCCTCAGATTTTTCAGGTTTTCCGCTGCTCTTTTTGCCAATTGCTGATCAAACATTTCCTCCTCCTGATCCAGTAAAGTGATCCCAGCCAGCAGGTGTAATTTCAGACCGTGTCCCATCTGGGAGTATCAACTTGATTTGTCGGGCCACGTCTGTAATCCTGCCAACCTCGGTAACAGGCACATCGCTCAACGCGGACACTGTGCTGTAGATTTGATCCACATGATCAGGAGAACAGGTGATGATCAGTTCATAATCATCGCTGTCTTTCAAGACCAGGTCATACGGATCCTGTCCCAATTTTTGGGCGGCTTGACGCAGGTCCTCATTTATGGGCAGCTTTTCCTGAATCAGTTCAGCGCCAACAGCGCTTTCCTTGCAGATGTGTCCCAGGTCCCCAAGAAACCCATCACTGGTATCAATCATCGCTGTAACACATCCTGACTGCGCAATGGCCCGACCCTCCCATGCTCGATGGGACGGCATAATGTAGGCGCGCACCAGTGGATGACTCAGTAAATCCGCATTGGGTTGAGCTTGCAGCAATAATTGCAAGCCGGCCGCTGCCTGGCCCGGATATCCCGTAACAAGAATTGCATCCCCAACCTTTGCGGTGGAACGGCGGACTGTTTTACCATATTCCACTTCCCCGATTAAAGTGATGTCGATGAATGGGCTGTCTCCCGATTTTGTAAGATTACCACCGATAATTGAGGCTCCAAACGGATTGAGCTCCGCGACAAAACCGCGATACATGGCCTCCACATCTGAAACAGGGGTGTCCGCTCTCA
>JAKLQB010000533.1 GCA_022013615.1 Desulfobacterales bacterium
TCACCCGTCAAAATATCGCGAACTTTCACACCACTTACTCGATTCCCGTTCTTGAGGAAGCTCGTGACCTCCAAATAGTTGGCGATGTGGGCTCCGGCGCTGACTGCAGATCTCAAGAATGCCAGGGCAAGGCGTGGAGGATTATAGAATTGGCCATCATAGAAGATCCCTGCACCCGTTAGTCCTTTTTTGTTCAAATTTGGAAACAGCTCTAAGCATTGTTCGCGGGAAATGAGACGTCCCCACGGAATCTGCCGATCCGGGTCTTTCAACCCCTTATTTCGATCAAGTGTGATGAAATGATAAAGAAGTAATCCCATCGCCAAAACTTCCTTGCCTAACATGCCGTGGCCGTATGTTGGCATGACAATTGGAATTGGCTGCACTAGATGTGGTGCTATGCGAAGGAGAGCCGCGCGTTCAAAACAAGACTCACGCACACGATAAATATCCGCGTGTTGTAGATATCGGATCCCGCCGTGGACCATTTTTAGATGGTTTGCAGAAGTGGCATGGCAGAAATCCCCTTTTTCTACAAGAGCAGTGGATAGCCCTCGGGATGCAGCCTCCCACGCTGCACAAGATCCAAATGCCCCAGCCCCCACAATAATGATGTCATATTTCTTGTCGACCAGAACCTTTAAATTGCGTTTCACACTGCCTCCTATATGGTTTTGGTGGAACTAAATTGTCTTTTCGATAGTGTATTCTTTCTTATTACGTCCGTGTGTAAATGCAATGATTTCCCCCAGAAGACCAACACTTGCAGCCTGGACACCCAGGACCATGAAAAGAATGGCCAACAACAACAACGGACGGCCGCCCACGGGGTAACCCATGAGAAATTTTTCTGCAAAAACGTATGCTGTGATGATCAGGCCCGCTAATAAGAAGATCAGCCCGATAGCACTAAAAAACCGTAAGGGCTTTCTGCTGAACCGCGTGTTGAAGTAAAGCGTAAGGATGTCTATAAACGTGGTGAAGTAATGGGATAAGCTGTAAAAACCGGACTTGCCGATGCCGAATTGCTGGTAATGCTCACACTTGATTTCTTTGACCTTAAAGCCCCTTCTCTCGGCAAGAATCGGAAGAAACCGGTACATATTACCGTAGATGTCAGTCTCTTCGACTACTTCTCGTCGGAATATCTTGACCGTACAACTGAGGTCGTGGAAATCGGTTGCAGTGAGTGTCCTCACCAAGGCATTGAAAAGCTTAGATTCCAATTGATTAAACGGGGTGTCTACCCTGTGCTGCCGCCACGGAGCAACTATATCGGTTTCACTGTCCAGGGAATCAAGAAATTTGATGAGAGAATCATCAGGTATTTGCTGGTAGGAGCCGCAAACGACAATGATTTTTCCGTTACTTCCCCCGATTGCCGTCTTGAGACACACGGCCTGTGTGGTTTTTGTGTCAAATTGAATAGCCTTTATCCTATTGTTACGGACCAGCAGTTCATCTAATTCATGTCTCAAGAATGGGCCTAAACCGTTAGCAATGATTAGTATTTCAAAGGGCTCCTGTCGATTCAAAAACAGATCATGGAGATCCCGTATAAACTGGACTGAGCCTTTATGAATCTCCTCTCGCTCTAACAGAACTATAATTGAATATTTCATTGTTTTTTTAATCGGGTTGGTTTTATTGGTTGGATTAGTTTGATTAGTTTGATTGGTTGAATTTGTTTCATTGGCTAAATTGGTTGAATTGGTTGTATTGGTTGTATTGGTTAAATTGGTTGGATTAGTTTCATTAGTTTGATTAGTTAAATTGGTTATATTGGTTGTTGATTAAATTTTATATTTTCAGGTGTTTTATTTCGATGTTGCAGATCGACTGTTGCTGCCTTACCGAAGTATATCTGAGTCAGACAAATGGCCTGGCGACAGCGCATTGACCTTTTCGCTTGGGCTGTCAGGGTCTTCACTATTCACCACAATGGTCTTTTTTGTCATTTCAGGGAGTCTGGTGTGTGAGAGGTCGCTTGTGCCCACGACTAATTCTCCCAAAACTCCGAGCGCAATGAGGTGAACAACAGACATACCCGACAATGCTGTGGCAATGAAAAAGAAAAGCGCTTTACCTGAGGTCCATTCATAATGCCATGCCAAAACAGCAAAAGTTCCAAAAAACAGAGTCAATAAGAGGAATGGAATGGAAGAAACAGCAAAACCCTTCAATGGCATTGAAGAAAACCGGATGATCAGGTTCATGGCAAATATGTCGCTAAGCACTTTAAATATTCGTTCAAAACCGTACTTGGAAACCCCGTATTTGCGTGGATGATGTTTTACGGGCACTTCCGTTACCCTTGCCCCGGTCATGCTTGCAAGGGCAGGGAAAAACCGGTGCATCTCCCCATAGGCCTTAAGGGGCTTAATGCATTCAGAGCGGTAGGCTTTGAGAGAACAGCCATAATCATGAAGTCGCACACCACTGGTCCATGAAATAATTGCATTGGCAATTCGGGATGGAAGAACCCTGGAAAAGTGGTCTTTTCGGTTCTTTCGCCAGCCGCTAACAACATCGTAGCCTTGTTCTATTTTTTTCAATAACAATGGGATATCCGAAGGGTCGTTCTGAAGATCACCGTCCATGGTGACGATGATTCGACCCTGTGCATGATCGAATCCTGCCACCATGGCGTTAGTCTGACCATAGTTGCGCCGGAATTTAATAGCCTTAAGTTGTGGCGTGCTTTTCTTGAGCTGCTCAATAAGAGACCAGGTATTATCCCTCGACCCATCGTCAACGAAAATGATTTCATAAGAAAAATCAAATTGTTCCGTGATCTCAAGGAGACCGGCAAGCAGCTTTTCAACTGATTCCTCCTCGTTGTATAGGGGGACGATTATACTTAGGTAGACAGACATGTAGTCTTGCTCCGCTTCGCTCCACAATCGGAATAGTGGAATGATGGAATAGTGGGATTATGGGTAAAAAGGGAATTCAGGATTGAGAATGTGGAATCGTGAATTAAACTAATATCGCCTTTCATCATTCTGAATTTCAACCTCTGGCTTCTTAATTTTGCCATAATCCCTTTTGGAAAGCATAAATCAGTTAATTTAAGAAACCAATTTGCTTCGACGAATTACATAACATGCTCTTCGCCCCATGCTCTTCGCCCCATGCTCTTCGCCCCATGCTCTTCCCCCTATGCCCTTTGCTCAATGCGCTGCGTCCTCTGAGTTGATATATAATAGTCAATAGTGATGCCCATGTAAAAAGTCCTTTTCACATGGATTTAGTCCCGCAGAGCGCGGGATTAGGTATTTAGGAATTACGAATTAATTAAGTAGGTTATGGTTGCGACAACTTGAATAATGCTGTAAATTTTGACTTTTTACGATACCGTCAATAGTCAATCGAAAATCGTCAATCGCTCCATGCCCTATGCGGTGAAAACCAAAACGTCTTACCGCGGAGCACGCTGAGAGCGCTGAGGTTTTTATTTCTTTTAAAGCCAACAAAATCTTTTCTCTGCGATCTTTGCCTGCCCCGTTAAATGCCTCTTTCCGTCTATTTAACTGGGGCGCCTCTGTGTGAGATACAATCGTCAATCGCTTTCCGAGGTAATATCTCCAAAATATTTTTTTTGTGCGTAGTTTGTTATTGTGCCGACACTTTCCAGAAGGGCAGGGGCATAAGCCAGCACTTTCTCAAATATGGCATGAACGGTTTCAGACCTATATTCGTGGGCAATTTCATTACGCAGTATGCGAATTTCAACAAAATTATCAGCACTCAGAATAACTCCTTTTTTTTCAGCCCGATTAATCCTGTCACGAACTGTTCCAGTATCTTCAAGGTCTATAAAATCAAGGAGCCTTAAAACCTTCTGTATAATAATATCGCTCAGTCTGGCAAACCTGCTTGTCAAGGCCTCAAACCTTTCCAGCTCCTCGTATGACAGGCTCTCATGAAGCTTGAGTGTCTTGCATTTTTCATAGGAGTATTGGAGTGCATCTTTTGCACTTGCCAAATTTTCCAACTCTATATTTAGATTTTCTGTTACTACTGTCATAATAACTGGACCCCTTGATCCAATACCATCTGAACAAATGGCTCACCACCATCCTTGGTCACAACAAGATCAATTTTTTGTTCATCAAGGCACGAAAAAATAGCTTTCTTTACTGCCAGCTTATCTTCATAAGTGATCTTATCGGAAAACACTAACAGATCAATATCCCCTCCCTTGGCACTGTCATCCACGCGAGACCCAAAAAGGTAAACCTTTGCATCGGGATCGACAGAATGAACTGCCTGAAGGAAAACCCTTTTTTCTACGACCTTAAGCCGCACTAAAATGCCCTCCCAGAATCTTCTTGAACCTCTGCATCCTCTGCGCGCTCGGCGGTAAAAAAGTATAATCTCTCACCGCAGAGATCGCGGAGAACGCTGAGAATATTTTTCCAGTGAGACTGCATAGTCTTTTATTTCAAGTTAGTTAGCTTCGCTCATCCCGCCACGGCGGGATACAATTTCCGAGATGGTTGATTAGCTGATTTAAGAAACCAATTTTCTTCAACGAATTACATAGCCCTATGCCCCATGCCCTATGCCCTATGCCCCATGCCCTATGCCCTTCGCCCATGCTTTTTGTACCTCGCCCTATGCCCTCTGCTCAATGCTCTGCGTCCTCTGAGTTGATATACAATAGTCAATAGTCCCCGATGAATCGGGATTTCCTCTTCGCTCCAACAATCATCAATCGTCAATCGCTCCTTGCTTTGATACAGCTCCGCCCCTTCAGTTACAGTTATACAATCGCTTATACAATCGCTTCGCGATTCTATACAATTCCGCCTTCGGCGGGACTACGCCGCCCTGAAAAACGGAAAGGCTCTACACAATATACAATCGTTTGGCGATTCTATGTAATCCCGTCTCAGCGGGATATCTCTTATCTCTTGCACCAAAATGTGCTGCAAAAACTCTGGCCCAGGTTTTAAAACCTTAGGTTTCAAACATTATCGCCTGAATGTTCTGCAAAACAGATGCCAGGGTATAACTCTAAACCTTCAACCACTAACTAATTGATTTTACATGATTATAAAATGACGGGCTAAAGGACTTAGTCAAGTTTGGAATCATTTTGCATAGGGCATTTTGAGCTGTTTGATGTCTCTTGGACAAGCCTTTTTGATCCTATCAATATTCATTCCGAAAATCCATCTTTTTAGGTTAACACGGGCGCCTCTTTGGGCTCCGTTCAGATTCTCCCCCAAGTAATGCAAAAGCTTTGCCATGTTTTTCGATTACAAATATCCGTACATTTTCCAACCAGTTAGGTCAGTTCAACTGAAAATTTCATTTAAAGATATACAAAGGATAGAGGTCTGTGGGAAAATTATTTCCACTTCTTGGTAAAGTTTTACATATTATTAAATGCACGGCTGAGGGACAATATGGAATTCTTTTCCACTATTGCCCCGTCTCAAAAGTATAGCGCCTTAAAATGGCAACATGAAATATTCGTATAGACTCATACATTTCACCCATCTGTGGGGGACGGGAAAATCCGAAATTCGAACACCCGCCTGCCATTGCCCTTTATGCGTAACGTTGAATGTCTATTTCTTTTTCACACCCTAATGCAGCTGAAACATCCTGAACAAAGAGGCATGGGCGGGCAGGTCGAAACTCGAAACAAATACAAATGACAAAAATATCAATGACCAAAACGAGAAATGGTCGTATCATGAGGTTTTTGTTTAGAATTTTGAAAATTCGCATTTCGATATTGTTTCGTATTTCGCATTTCGATATCCGTATTTTTAAGGTTGTTCCTGTGATTTGATGACATGATAAATTAACAAAATCAGGGACAGAACTTATGAGACACGGTACTAGCAGCTATATTGCGGCTGGATTTGAAGTGAAGCTACTTGTGTGTAAATCACGTAACTGCTTGTGCAAGATTTCTAACTGGAAAGTCTACGGATCAACCAGGCAAATAGTCAACTACCACCCCTAAAAAGGGTGGCTTGAATTGTGACCCTAAAAGGGTCGAAATCATGAACTGTTATCTCACACAGAGACGCTGAGGTCGCAGAGAAATGATTTGCTATTTTGCTTTTCGCTGACCCCGAAGGAATAGGCTCCGCATTCCATGGGGCGGAGGACGCCGAAAA
>JAKLQB010000534.1 GCA_022013615.1 Desulfobacterales bacterium
CATTCTGATGAAAGATCCTACCCATGCCCTTTGATCATGGCCGGAGGCGTTACGACCTTTCTAAACCCTGAGCCTTTAGCCGCCTTTATTGATTTCTTTTTGATGGGTGAAGCCGAGGCAAATCTAAATGAATTTATAGATCATCTTTTAGATCTAAAATCGCCCAACCTCGAAAGAAGCGAGATTGCAAAAAATCTTGCCACAAATATGACCACTCTTTATGTCCCTTCACTTTACGAGCCAGAATACCATAAAGATGGAGCCCTTAAATCCTTTCTGCCCAAAGAGAGTAAAGTACCTGAGAAGATCAAAGTGGCATGTTCCGCAACTGGCGGGTCCACAGAACAAAAGGTGCCTCTTTCTACGATCACAACACCGGATACAGAATTTGGTAACAAGATTCTGATCGAACTGGGGAGGGGATGCGGCCGTTCATGCCGGTTTTGTGCTGCGGGATATGTATATCGCCCTCCGAGAGTCCATCCGGAATCTGATCTTCTAACGGCGACTGAGAAAGCCCTGAAACAATGCAAACAGGTGGGATTGTTGAGCGCCGCAGTATCGGATATACCCAGCATAGAAAACCTGTCCTCCCTGATCTTAAAGCATGGAGGACGTTTTTCTGTTTCATCATTGAGGGCAGATACCTTATCCCAGGGCCTTCTTGATCACCTGAAGCAGGCAGGGCAAAAGACAGTGGCAATTGCCCCAGAGGCTGGTTCCGAAAGACTTCGAAGAGTGATTAACAAGCACCTAACAAGGAAGCAAATCACGGACGCGGTAAATTTGATCTCGAAGACAGGCGATTTTACCATCAAACTGTATTTTCTAATCGGCCTTCCCACAGAGACTCGAACCGACGTGTCTGAGATCGTAGATCTTGTCAAAGCCATAAAACACAACATGGTTAAAGTGTCTGCGCCACGTGGGAGAATAGGCCAAATAAAATTGAGCGTGAACTGTTTTGTACCGAAACCCGCCACTCCTTTTCAGTGGTTTGCCCTGGAGCAGGCATCTTCCCTCAAAGAAAAGCAAAAATGGTTAAAGAAGACGCTGGCCAAAGAAGGGGGAGTCAGGGTGAATTCTGACCTTCCTAAATGGGCCTATGTCCAGACACTGCTCGCCATGGGAGATAGAAGGGTTGCCTCCATCCTGCTTATGTCCCATAATTTGGACGGAGATTGGACAAAAGCCCTTCGCTTCTCCGATATAAATCCTGACTTCTTTGTGTATCGTCCAAAGGGTCTGGATGAAGTCCTTCCGTGGGATTTTATTGATCACGGCATTCTGAAAGGACATTTAATAAAGGAATATGAGTTAGCCCTGAAAGGGGAAGAATCAGACATATGCCATGTGGGTGAATGCTACCGCTGCGGAGTATGTTAATGGCTGAAAAACCTCCCGCCAGGATCAGGAAATTCGTGGTAGGAGATATCAATAAAATACTTGAGATTGAGGAACAGGCATTTCCAAAGACTCCTTATACAAAAGAGACTTTTTCAAACTATGCAAACAGACTACCGGATACTTTTATTATTGTGGAATCCGGTAAAGATATTATTGGATACATTATCTTTGATATGAGCGGTCATGTCCATTCAACTGCTGTTAAAACCGGGTACAGAAAAAAGGGTTTTGGGAAGAAGTTGTTCAAGCATGCTTTAATGTGTGTTGAGAAAAAATTATGGCTCGAAGTCAGGTCAAAGAACAGGGCGGCAATAGAGTTTTACAAAAGAATGGGCATGAAAATTATTAGCACAATTCCAGGCTACTATGGGAACGATGACGCCCTGATTCTGGTCTTGAATCACAAGAAGTAAACCCTAACCAGCAACTCGAAACCCGTAACCCGTAACATTCCATGCACGAGGCAAAAAAATTCTATCCCAAAGAAACATCTTTCTTTAAACAAATTATGTGGTTTCCGAGACGTTTACTTAGTCCAACTACAGAACGCTGCTTACTATTCTATCATATCTCTAAATCCGCTTTCGTCTAATACTCTTATCCCTAATCTCAATGCATTATCATATTTTGAGCCCGGGTCTTTGCCTGCAATGACGAAGTCAGTTTTATTACTGACTGAGGAGGCCACTCTTCCTCCCATATCTTCAATTACTTTTCGTGCCTCGGCCCTAGTGAAAGAATCCAAGCCTCCAGTCAAAACAAAGGTCTTGCCTGAAAGGGGAGTTTCCCTTTCTTCAATTTTCTCAGCAGGAATTTTCACCCCTCCTTTTTTCAGTTTCTCAAGGACTTTTAGATTCTTAGGGTTATGGAAGAAGTTGTATATGCTTTGAGCCACTATGGGAAAGTGTCAGGTATGAGTGGCACTGCTACAGACGCATCTAGAGAATTTCAAAAAATATTTGACATGCCTGTATTTGAAGTTCCACTTAATAAACCTTCAAAAATGATAGTTCATCCAGAC
>JAKLQB010000535.1 GCA_022013615.1 Desulfobacterales bacterium
ATTTTCAAACTGACATTTTGGGCATTTCATTTTTATGCCCTCCATATTAATGTTAAATGAAAACACGGTTTGAGGGAAAAAGAAGTAAGACCTAAGCCTCCTAACAGGGTAACTACATTCCGATAGGAGAGGAGAGGGCACGTTTTCAAATTTTTTCGCATTTTAAGCCCCCTTCAATAGGGATTGAGTTATGGAGGGTGAGTTATGGCTAATAGTATTGAACAATACCAAGTGTGAGTCAAGGAAAATCGGCTTCCAGAATCGCCCCGGAATTAGCGAAATTTATCAGGGGGAACAAAGAAACTATCTGAGATTATTGGGTTTCTTAAAAACGCCGTTTTTGGACTATTAGTCAAATCCGATCCATCTGACTTTCTGGCTTACGTCTTGTTTGGGTGGCATGACTGGCTTGTGGTCGGGATATCCTAAAGACACTATAGCCACGATCTCACGATCTTCAGGGATACCCAAAAAAGAGGCTATCATATCGGCGCGAGTTTTTAGCGGTCCGGTCAGCCAGCAAGTGCCTAAGCCCTTGTCCCATGCTGCCAGTAAGAGGTTTTCGATAGCAGCAGCTGCATCGCTGACACTATTTTTCCTTACCCATGGATCCATCTCCTTGGGTACACAGACAACTATTGCAACAGGAGCTTCTCCCAATGTACGATAGAAATACCCGAGACCCTTGAGTTTGTCTCCACTCTCATCCACGGGAATTGACAGATCCTTGATTGCCTGCCGCATGGTGTCTTCGCTTACACTGGCCACCCGCTCAGTAAAAGCCTCACGCAATACCTGGTCGAGGCGATCCAGATAGGAACGGTGAACAACCACGAATTCCCAGGGTTGACGGTTTGTTGCAGAAGGAGCAAGGTTTGCCGCTCCTAAAAGCTCCAATATAGTTTCCTTTGGCACTGACTTGTTTTTGTACTTGCGCACACTACGTCGAGTTTTGATTGCCTCTTTAACCTCCATGTTTGCCTCCTCCCGACGACGATCTTGGGTTTAAGGTTGCTTGCCAAGGGACATCATCAGCATCCCGGTAAAAGGACTTTGCTCCTCTTGCCTTTTCACGATTATTCTAAATGAGTTCGAAAAAATATGTGTGACCCCTTTTACCTTGTACCACGAAAGGCTCCGCATTGAAAATGTCGAATCGGCTATATGGTCTCCACTGTGAGCCCTGTTGGTGCATCCGGTGCGGTAAAACCAAAAGGCGCGTACAATTTGGTCATATCGGATTCATTTCCTATGTGATCAACGGCTACAACGCCGAGTTCTATATTACCTGCAGCAATAGGAAATGAAGGAACCTCATCAGGCAAAATAACCTCGGTAACATTGCCAACTTCGGCAAAATCAGAATCGTAATTGACTCCCTTACCAACCGCCCAATATATCTTATAACCTACCACTCCAGGAGAATTTGAAGCATTCCAGTGAATCTTTCTTTTTTGGACTTTTGCCATTTTTTTCTCCTCCTTAGTTGCAATAAGAATGTGCTGATTGGTGGTTTCCAATGGTCCGGCTGGCTGTCCTCGCTTCTTTGCTCGGCGGCGAAAGTAGAGACAGATTACCGCGATAACGACGATGGCAATACAAATAATTAACGTAATTGTGGAGGCTATACCCAACTCATTGATGGTGATTGTCATGTCGGGCCTACGATGAAGGTTAGTGGATAGACGTATGCTGCCAAAGCAGAACTTTTTGCAGGTTATTGGAATGCTTATACTCCCAACAGGACCTTTAATATTCCGTCAGGAGCAAGGTTGGCACATTTTGATGGGTTTATCCATATGGAACCTCTTGGTTGGAGGTAAAAGATGGAACAATATGTATTCATAAAACGCTTGAAGAGTTTAAAAGTCAAAAAAAATCGGTTTTTTGAGTCACCTCAGGCTCAGCGATTTTTCTCAGACGAAGATTAAGCCACGATCTTAAGATTTTTCTATTATAGCCTTGACCGTAACAGCACAACTTGCCAGTATCGCAATCTATCTAATATTACAGATATCATAAATGGCGGTTGTCGGGTCAAGTAAATCTTGATTTTGACCATTGTCAAATGATCTTCGGTTCTGGTCGAAAAATGAGCTTTAGAGCAAGAGATTCATAAATCCCTCCCGGCTGAGGGCATAATAAGTAAGTT
Source organism: Desulfobacterales bacterium (assembly GCA_022013615.1). Next base: position 2,153 of record JAKLQB010000535.1, read on the forward strand.
CTCAATAGTTCGGGCTATATTAGAAAAAATCCCCCTCAATCCCCCTTTGCAAAAGGGGGAAGCAGTCGGAATGACCGGGCTTATTGAGATGTTACCATATTAAGTGCTAACTGTTTGTAATCACGAAAAAATCTTATATCATTCTATTGATTCAGTCTTTTTTTGTCAATAAATATCAATTTATCACTGTTTTCGGGGTAATAAACATCACGGCCATGTAAAAAGTCCTTTTTACATGGATTGAGGAATTCAGGAACTGGGGTATGCACTTGACTCCAGTAACCACAAGATGTAGTGTTCCTCTTTATGGAGGAAGATTACCCACGGAACTTGCTTGAGTTTGAGG
>JAKLQB010000536.1 GCA_022013615.1 Desulfobacterales bacterium
AGGAATGCGATCGATCAGGTAACTCCGTCCCGATTTAAAAAAATTAATTTCAAGGTCTTTGACGCAGGCTTTGAAATGGGAACTCAATAGAGACTTATAAGACAGGACAGGTATGAGCCGGGTTGGAGCGAAAATAGCCGGTCTGCTTCTTGCTGCAGGCTCTTCCACCCGCATGGGGAGTCCAAAGCAATTACTGCATGTCCAGGGGGTAACACTCCTTGAGCGGATATTAAATGAAGCCTTGAAGTCTGAACTCGATAAAATCATCCTGATTTTGGGACACCAATCCAAAGAGATAAAAAAGGCACTGGGCCAAATCATTGTACACAAAAAACTAAGAGTAATCGAGAATCCACGATATAGACAGGGTATCAGTTCTTCCATTACTACTAGTTTGTCGGAGGTTGAGGACAATTATGATCATGTTATGATCCTTCTGGCCGATTTGCCCCATGTTACGTCCAGACTGATTAACCTTTTAATTCATCGATACTTAGAGTCCCGGCTGCCCATTGGGGCTATCCAGGTCAAATCCAAACGATCCCATCCGGTCATATTTGGTCGCTCGTTATACAATGAACTGCGTAAGTTACAGGGTGACATGGGTGCCCGGGCCCTTTTTCAGAAATACAGAGACCGGGCGTGTCTGGTTCAACCGGATTTTTTTTATGACGACATGGACATTGATACAGAAGAGGATTATGCTGAATTTCAGAAGTCTTTGAAAAACCAGGTAAATGTGCTATGAATTCCTGGAGGCCGCGGTGACGCGTCTCCCTGAAGAGACCGGGGTAAAGGTGAACTCATGTCCGTTATTAATGAAGAAGAAATATTCACCAGAATCCACAAATACAAAATATTCCGAAGCGAGGGAAACCTTTTTATTGATGTATATGAGGTCATTCTGGGAAAACCTGCTTATAAGTTTATGGCTGTACCGAATCTGTTGATTCAAGAGGCCGATAAGAAATACTTTGGAGTTGGAGACTCAAAAATACTGGCTCTTAAGGATTGTCTAAAAAAAATAAAAGATGTCTCCATTGGTGATATTGTGCCAACTGAAGGAGTAGAAGGACCTCAAACAAGTCCCCAGATTTTTTCTGAATCTGAGCAGGGATCGAAGTTATCAAGCCCATTTCGTAAACTGTCCAAAGCGTTTTCAAAAAGCAGAAAAGAAAGCCCTGGGAATGGTTCTTGATAGAGGGATCCAGGGTAGACTTATTCCACCTCTTTTACCGCTTGTGTAAACTTTTGCTATTAAGTCCAACGCAATTTCACACATAAAGAAGGCATTTTCTTACCCATATTTTATTGGTTTTTGTGTAGGAAGGTTAACTTAATAAAATTATTGGGGAAAACCTTTCGCCTAATCCCATTTAATCTGGCACATTACTTGCTGAATCAATAAAACAGACGTACCCCGCTGCGAAGCTGGACGTGCATTTGGCCCGGTGAGAGATAATGAATAGCGTGATTAAAGTTTTCATCAAACGAAATTTGCCTGACTATATTTTGGAGAACTTAGACCAATGAAAGTAAAGCTAAAAGTTTATAAATACTTGGGAATGCTGGAGAGAGATTTCGCTTGTGTTGAGCAGGCCCGGCGAACTGCCGAACTTGCAGTTGAGAGGCACCCTGATATGTTATTTGAACCTGAAGTGGAGATATCGGATTCCTGTGTGATTGACCTGTCCGATTTAGGGAAAGATGATATTCAGGAGGTTAATCCCTGGCATAACTTTAGTAGGCCGTAGCCCCACGAATGATTCATTTGGATCACCCTCTCCACCCTGGATTCTGAATAAGGCGGAGCCGTCAATGATTCTGCCTTTATTGGCTCTTCCGTAAGCCCTTAAAAATTCCTTTTCTCATGAACGATAATCTTATTGCCGATCAATAGTTCGATCTTATCTATGAGTTCCTGGCAGGGCAGTACTTTGAAACGATCGTGAGCGGCAATGACGATTTCCTTTCCATTGTTTGTATTCATCTTGAAGAGAAGGCTGCATTCACCGGGGTATGTAAACACGATATCCTGTAAGTCGTCCAAAAATTCCTCCGACACAGCCTTTTCGACGAGCCTTAGTTCGATGGCCTTTATAGCATTCTGCCTGACGGAATTCAGGGTGACGATATCCTGGGCAATGATCTTTGCTGAAGTGTCGCCCGTCTCCACACTCCCATTTATAAGTAAAGGGTCGTCGCTTTTAAGGAGCGGGGAAGTCCGGTTGAAAACGTCAGGGAAGACGATAACCAGAGTTGATCCGGTCAGGTCTTCTACGACCATGGTGGCCATCTGATCACCCCGCCTGGTCCGTTTTATTTTCAGACTTCCCACAACACAAGCGATTTTGACTTGACTTTTGTCCTTCTGAGATGGGAGCTCCTGAACAGTACAGGTTGTGAATTGTTCTATCTCCCTTTTGAATCTCGTGAGGGGATGGCCCGTAATGTAGAATCCAAGGGCTTCCTTTTCCCTCCCCAGCTTCTCCTTGTCATCCCATTCATCACAATCGGGAAGTTCAATGAGTCCCCCGGATTGGCCATCTCTTAAGTCCAAAGACCCGAATATGTTAAGCTGATTTGGATCCTGGTTTGAGCCGCAAAATTTGAGCACATTGTCCAGGGCACCGAAAAGCCGCGATCTGTAAATACCGGTAAAATCAAAGGCCCCACACTGAATCAAACACTCCAAGACCCTGTGGTTTACTTTAGAACCTTCAATCCTCTTACAGAAATCAAGTAGATCGCGAAACGGCCCATGGGCCTCTCGCTCTTCAATGACTGATTCTAAGGCCTTCAAACCGACATTTTTGACGGCGGCAAGGCCGAAACGGATTTTTTCTTCTACTACAGAGAAATCGGTCTGGCTTTCATTGATATCCGGGGGTAGAATCTTTATCCCCATCCCAGGGCATTCGGCAATGTTTTTGATAGTTTTGTCCTGATTTCCCATGTCCTGGGTTAATAAAGCCGCCATGAACTGGACAGGATAGTTCGCTTTAAGGTATGCGGTTTGATACGCGATCATGGCATAGGCCGCGGAATGTGATTTATTAAAGCCATATCCACCGAACTTTTCTATTAGCATAAATAGCTTATCTGCTGTTTTGCGGGTAACGCCATTTTCGGTGGCTCCTTCAATGAACCGTGCCCTATGTTTCGCCATTACCTCGGGTTTCTTTTTCCCAATAGCCTTCCTGAGTTCGTCGGCCTCGGCCAGGGTATAGTTGGATAGAACTTGGGCGATCTTCATGACCTGTTCCTGGTATAATATCACCCCATAAGTTTCCTTTAGGATAGGTTCAAGCTGGGGAAGGAAATATTTGATTTTTACTTTCCCGTGTTTTCCATTAACAAATTCATCAACCATGTTGCTTCCCAGAGGGCCTGGCCTGTAAAGAGCAACCAGGGCCACCAGGTCCGCGAATACCTCAGGCCTAAGTCTGCGCAAGAGTTCTTTCATACCAGCACTTTCCAACTGAAATACGCCGGTTGTTCTCCCGTCACTGCACAGTTGATAGGTGGCATCGTCATCCAGAGGTATCTTATCGATATCAATTTTTTTCTGAGTGGTTTCTTCGATGAGCTTGAGAGCCTGTTTGATGACCGTCAGGGTCTTTAGTCCAAGGAAATCGAATTTGATGAGACCCAGTTGCTCAATCCGATCCATGGTGTACTGGGTCATGATTTCATCCTTGGAGCCCTTAAAAAGCGGCAGGTATTCCACAAGAGGCCTGTCCGAAATGACCACCCCGGATGCGTGAGTGGATGCATGCCTGGCCAGACCTTCAAGGGCGCGCGCTATCTTCAATAATTTCTTTCCAGGCCCTTCGCCTTCCTCAAGCCGTCTGAGTTCAGGTTCACCCTGTATAGCCTTATCCAAGGTGACCCCGGGACCTTCCGGGACCAGCTTTGCAATACGGTCTACCTCTCCTAAAGGGATATTGAGACTGCGACCCACGTCTCTTATGGCACCCCTTGCTTTCATGGTGCCGAAAGTGATGATCTGGGACACATGATTGCGGCCGTATTTTTCGGCCACATATTGGATAACTTCATCCCTGCCGTTGATACAGAAGTCAATGTCGATGTCGGGCATGCTTATTCTCTGGGGATTCAGAAATCGCTCGAAGAGAAGCCCGTACTTGATGGGATCGATATTGGTGATATTGAGGCAATAGGCAACGAGTGAGCCTGCGGCTGATCCGCGGCCAGGTCCTACAGGAATATCACGACGTCGGGCATGAGCTATAAAATCGGCGACTATCAAAAAGTAGCCGGCAAACCCCATGCTATGGATGATCTCAAGCTCAAAATCAAGTCTCTCACGGTATTCCCTGGCCACAGTTTCGGCCAGATCGCCTTCTTCATCTTTTTTCTGTGCAAGCCTTTCCTTTAGCCCTTTCAGGGAGTCCTCGGTTAATAGTTCATTTAGGCTTTTTTCCCCTTGAACCTGAAATACGGGGTATTTATAACGACCGAACTCCATCTCATACTCACAAAGCCGGGCTATCTGGACAGTATTGGCGAGCGCATCTTCGTAACCCTGAAGGGCCTGTTCCATTTCCTGCCTGGATTTGAAATAAAATTCGTTACTTGAGAATTTGAGACGTTTTGTATCCTCAACGGTTCGGCCTGTCTGCACGCAAAGAAGCACATCATGGGCCTCAGCGTCTTCCTGGTTCAGGTAGTGACAGTCGTTCGTGGCAACAAGAGGGATAGAGAGGTCTTGAGACAGTTCTCTCAGAGCCATGTTTAGTTTTATTTGTTCAGGCAGTTTGTTGGCCTGTACTTCTAAGTAGAAGCGATCATTATCAAATATGCTGGCAAGTTCCTGCGCTTTCTCTCTGGCGGCGTCAAAACGGCCTGCATTGATAAGAAATGGGACATTTCCTTTGAGGCAGGCGGAAAGAGCTATGAGGCCTCCGTTAAATTCTTTTAAAAGCTCCATATCCACACGGGGGTGATAGTAAAATCCTTCCAAATGGCCCAAAGTCACAAGTTGACTCAGATTCTTGTACCCTTCCTCGTTCGTAACCAGGAGGATCAGGTGATAGGCATTGGGACTTCCATCCCTTGACGGCGATCGATTCCGACGGTCCCCGGGGGCGACATATATTTCACACCCTATGATGGGCTTGATTTCGGCCTTAACTGCCTGGTGGTAAAAATGTATGGCCCCGAACATATTTCCGTGGTCCGTGATGGCGACAGCGTCCATCCCCAGGCTGCGGGACTTCTTTAGCATTTGGTCAATGCGAATGGCACCATCCAGGAGGCTATATTCGGTATGGACATGGACATGAACAAATGGTTTATGATGTTTCACTGTATCCTCGGTCAGGTACTTTTGGGGCCTGCGCAAGCCCTTGGAGGCAGTCTCAAAATGTTCGATTTTGTTCAAGATCAAGGAAGGCGAAAAATTTAACCACAGGAATACATTGAGTATTTCGAGGACTAAAATTTAAGCCTGACGCAGATATTGGGCAAAAGGGGACGTTTTGAAATTGGCTCCTTGGTATTTCCTTAAAGAATAGTTACCTGTTGTAAGATAACTGAAAAACATGATACGGTAAATGCCTAAGATCTTCAAGGCTGTTTTAGGGAAGAAACAATACAATTGACCGTGCCACTAAATCAGGAGAAATAGACGTGAGCGCCGCCCAGCAAGGCAATCTGAAAAACCGACTTGAGAGATTGAAAGGCGAAAATAAGGCACTGAAAGAAAAACTAACACCTCTTAAGAAAGAGCATTGGCTTGTTGAAAAGGCACTAAGGGAAGGCCAACAATTGCTCAATAATACTCCTGTAGCCTTATTCCTCATCCAGGAGGGAAAGATTATCCTGACCAATGAAACGGCCCGGGAGTGGTTAGGATATAAAGAGGAAGAGTTCCTGAGCCGGAGCTTTTTGGATTTTGTGCATCCCGATTCCCTTGATTATGTAAGCGGGCTCCACCGCAAGATGATTTCAGGCAAATCGGTCCCGGACATGTATGAAACCTATGTGATCAGGAAAGATGGGGACACCCTGTACTGCGAGGTCCAGGTGAAGAAAATCAAGTTTCAGGGCCGAAGGGCGTTCTTGATGAACCTGATTGGTCTTGATCGCAGGATTCAAAGAGAGCGGGAGCGCCGGCGATCGGAAAAAATGGAGGCACTTGTCCGCATGGCTTCAGGGTTGAGGCAGGAATTTATTGGCTGCATGAGTATTTTTGATAACAAAGCCCCCCAACCGCGGAACCCGGGATCTCTTACAGATGCACAGTTTTTGGGATATTTAGAAAAGATTGAAAGTTTACGAGAAAAAGAGAACGCTATTCTTCAAAAGCTGGCCGTTTTAGCAGGGATCGAAAAAAATGAATCGGATGCTGTTCTTTTTGACTTAAAAAAAAATGTTCAGAATGCGGTTATGTTAATTTTTCCTAAGCCGAAAGAAGCCCCTACGCAGGACGATGCCGAGATAAGTATTAAGACCTACTTGAGAAAACTTGCACCTGTTAGAGGTAATCCAAAAGAGATACAGAATGTTTTTCAAAGCATGATCTCAAACGCCGTTGAGGCTATGCCGAATGGTGGAGAAATCTATTTGACCACAGAGGAAGATTCCGATTTTGCGTATGTTTACATACAGGATAATGGGTTGGGCATTCCGAAAGATATAAAGGGCAAAATTTTCGACCCATTTTTCAGTACAAAAAGCGGCTCCTCTCCGGGCCTGGGATTGAGTATGGCTAATGCTATTGTAGGTCAGCACGGGGGGGAAATTGAGGTGATGAGCAATGAAGGGCAGGGAACCACTTTTATTGTCAAACTTCCTCTTGCGAAAAAACCACAATCCCTTAAGGCCCGAATTGTCAGGAAAAGGATTAAAAACTCACATATTTTAATCATATCAGACGGGGGCATCTTTGAGGATCTGCTGTGCCAATTATTTATAAGCAAAGGTGGAAAAATCACTTCTGCTTCGAGCGGTGCCGAGGGTCTAAAGTTATTGAAGAAGAATAAATTTGATTTGGTTATTGTTGACTTAAATGCGCCCTATAATGAATACTCAAAAATCATTGCAACAATAAAGAAAATAGAACGAGGCTTACCGGTTGCACTGGTTGCTGGCGATGATAAGAAGAGGCCCCTGCAAGCGCTAAAAAAACTTGGCGTAGACTTAATAATTGGCAGGCCTCTTGAAATGGATAGTACTTTAACCCTTATTTCTCAGGCACTATCTATAAGGAAGTCGCCCGAATGAGCACGCCCACGGAAAGCCCGGAAGCGCCTCTTGCCGAAAAGATGAGGCCGAAAAGACTTGAAGGCATAGTGGGTCAGAAGCATCTCCTCGGCCCGAACAGCTTTCTTCCCAGGGCCCTTAACAGCGGTCGCATATTTTCAGTGATTTTCTGGGGCCCTCCCGGTTCAGGCAAGACCACACTGGCCAGGCTGATGAGTGAGTATACTCGACTTCCTTTCTATTCCTTTTCCGCAGTCACTTCGGGGATCAAGGAACTCAGGCACATAATTGAAGAGGCAAAAATTGAAAAGGCAAGATCAGACAAGCCAACGGTTCTATTTGTAGATGAAATCCACCGGTTTAATAAGGCACAGCAAGATGCCTTTCTGCCTCACGTGGAAAGCGGGCTTATTATCCTGATCGGCGCAACCACACAAAATCCCTCCTTGGAGGTCATCCCGCCCATGCTTTCAAGGGCCAGAGTAATGGTTCTCAACCCTTTGGGAAAGGAAGAACTCAAGACACTCATACATAGAGCCCTAAGGGACAAAGAGTCGGGCTTTGGTATGCTGGATATTGAATTCGCACCAGATGCCATCGAACACCTGGTTGATTGCTCTCAGGGTGATGCCCGCGTAGCCCTTAACAATCTGGAAGCGGCGGTTTATTATGCCCTGGATGGCCGGGGCAATGGGCCAATTCAGGTTGCCCTTGATGACGTGGAAAAGGCACTCAGCAAGAAGGCATTGTTATATGATAAAGATGGAGAGGAACACTATAATCTGATCTCCGCCTTCCACAAAAGCCTCAGGGGAAGCGATGAGCAGGCCTCAATCTATTGGCTTTACCGGATGCTCATGGCAGGTGAAGACCCTCTTTTTATCGGGCGGAGGATGATCCGGTTCGCGGCCGAGGATGTTGGCCTCGCTGATCCTAATGCCTTACAGGTGGCCCTTGCAGCCTTTGATTCCTGGCAAAGGCTGGGTCCTCCGGAAGCTGAAGTGATTTTGGCACAGGCTGCCGCTTATCTTGCCTCTGCACCCAAAAGTAATGCCCTTTATCTGGCAGAGAGATCCGTAAAAGAAGAGATCGAGAGATCAGGGTCCCAGCCTGTCCCCCTTCACATCAGGAATGCGCCTACCACCTTGATGAAAAGGCTGGGATACGGACGAGGATATCTTTATCCACACAATTATTCTGGCGGATGGGTAAAACAGGAATATCTCCCGAAAAAGGTCAAGAACAGAATTTTCTACAGACCCACTGACAGGGGATTTGAAAAGGAGATCCGCAAAAGGATGGAGGAGCGGAGGAAAAGCAACCGCCAGTAAGAAGGCGGATCTTCGATTTTCCATTACTCCAGCACTCCATTACAGTACTCCTCAGGTTCAAATCTGGAGACTCCGGGGTCCCTCTGGTGCCAGATCAAAGCCACGGCCGTGTATGTGGCTCTTTACTTTCCAGAGTAGAGAATTGGAAGCACAAAGGTAATACTCCTTTTGACAAATTTTGGCATCTTTCAGCAAATTACGGCAATCCTTTGGGTTGGGCCTTTTGATGGGATTGGGCTAACCATTGAGAATTTGGAGTTATATTCCCTGGTCGAATATATGGCAGGAGTTTTGCAATAATTTACGTCCAAGGGATTTCAGCTAACTCTTTAGAATGTGTTCTTTGGAAAACTGGTAAACAAGCACTTTTTTGTGCCACCCTGCTTCAACACAAATAATAAACCACATGATGGCCCATGGCCTCAAAGGGTTATACTTATAAACAGGGGGTTTGCGGTGGTACTTCCATAAAAAGCGCCTCAGATGTGCGTGCATCTTTTCTACCGGGCATC
>JAKLQB010000537.1 GCA_022013615.1 Desulfobacterales bacterium
CACAAGCTCCATGTCCAGGTGACGATATTCGAATGTATAGTTTTTAATAAATCGATTTAAAAGGTTTTTCTTTTTGTGATACTTTCTCCCGGATAACTGGATGAGATCCAGAGTGCGGTAGACGTAATCATTATTGTCTCGATCGAAAAAATAGGCATAATGGTCATGATCCACAAATTTTTCAACGAATTCCTCACTTACTCTGCAAATCTTCACATCCGTGGTGAGTTGCTGAAGTGTTTCGCAAAGGATATCGAGGGCCTTTTTTTTATTTCCAGGGCCAATAGGTGGCAGGCAGAATGGTATAATCCCCTCAGGTTTGAAAATAATCAGCATGCAGTCTTCCCACTGAAGCCATATGGGATGGTAATGATGCCGCCAGATGAAAAGATTCGTAAAGGTTAATTCAGAAGTCTGAGGAGGGTCCTGAAGAAAGAAGTGTTTAAATATCTCTTTGTGTTGGATCTCTATCGGTTTAAAACCATCCAGTACCATATGTATCCCTCGATTTTATCCCTTAATAAGTTTCCGTCTAAAAGTCGTTCTTTTTCTCTTTTTGCCGTGCAACCTGCCCTTGGTTGAGGAAATGCAGAAAGACGTTTCTTCTGATCTACAAATAGCCTTCCATGATTTTGGTTAGCGTCACCCGGTCAACATCCCGTCCAACCAAAGGCCCTTGACTTAATACCGGAAAGTGATCTTCAAAGGGTGGCCTGTCGTTGCGGTAAATGATACCAATCGGGATTTTATCTCCCCATTCACCAGCCACCTTTATGGCTGCCTCCCAATCCGTAGGGTCGTATCCTGCTGGTAGCGGGTTACATCGCTCCTTGTACCAGGCAAAGGTATTGACCTTGTTGAAAGAGACACAGGGCTGTAATACGTCAATTAGGGCAAAGCCCCGATGAGCAATGCCCTGCTGAATTAACTCGGACAAATGATCCATCTTGCCGGAGAAACCTCGGGCAATAAAACCGGCCCGCATGGCCACGGCCACTACGATTGGACTGAAAGGCAGTGACGGCACGCCTTCAGGCTGAGCCTTTGTTACAAAACCTTCGGGAGATGTGGGGCTGGCCTGTCCCTTGGTCAGGCCGTATACCTGATTATTGTGTACCAAAAGTGTTATGTCGATGTTTCTACGAATGGCCGCCAGAAAGTGGTTGCCACCCTCTCCGTAATTACACCCGTCACCACTTTCAACAATTACCGTGAGTTTCGGGTTGGTAAGCTTCGCGCCTGTGGCCACCGGGAGCGATCGGCCGTGAAGGCCATTGAAGACATTTGCATTAAGATAATGAGGTGCCTTGGCAGCCTGACCAATACCAGAGACAAACAGCACCTCGTGAGGCTTCAATTGACTGGCTACCAGCGCTTGTTTGACCGCCTCTAAAATTGAATGATTTCCACAGCCCGGGCACCAGGCCGTCTCGTAGCTTCCGTAATCTGCAATGTTTACCATTTTTTTCACCCCTCCGATTTTGGTCATTGGTTCAAATCCCTTAGGATTGACTCAGGTGTCAATGGCAGTCCATCATATCGAAGCACCTTCTTCTTGATTTCAAATCCCGACTCTCGCCGGATCAGCCGCGCCAATTGACCGCTGGCGTTGCTCTCAATGCTGATGACCTGCCTTGCATCCTGTAAGCATCCTAAAAACTGGTCAGGAATAAGTGGCCAAACTTGCGAAAAATGAAGCGTGGCGACCCTTTCTCCGTTGGATCTCAAAAGTGAAGCCGCTTCGAGGACCGCACCCTTGCTCGAACCCCATGAGACCAGCAACAGGTCCGGTTTGGTTTCCCCTTCAATATCCGGAGGGATGGCATCAGTTTGAATCCCTTTCTCTTTCCTCAGCCTCTTTTCCAACATCTTCCTTCTCACGGTAAGATCTTCCGTAATGTGACCTCCCTCTGTATGCTCATCGCTATCAGCTACCACAAGATGTTCGGTCATCCCCGGAAGGAGGCGAGGAGAAACCCCGCTTTCTGTTATGGCATAACGTGCATAAGGGGAAGTCGCAGCTTTCTCGATACATATAGGCACTGGGAGTAATTTCTCAACATCAAAGGGGATCACAGTGCGATAGGAATCAGCGAGAAACTGGTCGGTCAGAAGAAACATTGGGCCCTGGTATCGCTCTGCCAGCTCAAAGGCCTTGCGGGTGAGGTGAAAGCATTCTTCGACCGTTCCAGGTGCAAAGACTGCTCGTGGAAACTCACCGTGCCCAGCGTGCAGGACAAACTCGAGGTCAGCCTGCTCGGTTCTTGTGGGAAGGCCAGTTGCTGGTCCGGGGCGCTGGGCCACCACGACCACCAGGGGGGTTTCCGTCATGGCTGCCAGACTGACCCCTTCCACCATAAGGGCAAATCCACCCCCTGATGTTGCCACCATACTTAGGGTTCCAGCAAATGAAGCCCCAATAGCCATGTTGATGGCCGCAATCTCATCTTCCGCCTGTTCCACAATCAAACCCATTTTCTTGGCATGGCCTGCCAGGTTCAGATTGATGGAGGTAGCAGGGGTCATGGGATAGAAGGCAGCAAACTTTAAACCAGCAGAAAGGGCCCCAAGGGCAATGGCCTCATTGCCATTCATTATCAAGCGCCGAGAGGTGTTTGGGATAGTGGGGAGTTTAAGGTCGAATTTTGCGTGTTCTGCCGTCCACCTTACGGCAGATGCAAGCACACGTTGGTTTTCTACAGCCAAACTCGCGTCCTTTTTGTCAAGGAAATCATCCAATGCCCCTGCCATCAGGCTTTCGCTCAAACCAACAATGGATCCGACTACCCCAAGGGCTACGATGTTTGAGAACCTGTTTTGAGCCAATTCCTTAAAAGGTACTTTTAAAAGAAAACCACTATCAATATCTAAGGCGGTATCAAGGACGATGACCCCGTCAGACGATAGATTCCCGCGATGAAGAGTGACGGTATCACTGTCGAGAGCGACCAAAAGGTCTACAGGCTCTCTTGGGGCAATGATCTTTTCAGCCCCCGCCCGGATGGCAAAGGTGTTATGCCCGCCTCGTATGCGAGACTGGTAGCTTTGTGTTATGAGTATGAAATAGCCGCTTCGCGCGAGGCTTTTGGCCAGGAGTTGTCCGACGGTAACCAGCCCTTGACCTGCTTCACCGCCAATGAGGATGTTCAGAGTATTATCTCGCATTTCAGGCACTCCTAAGTTTATGTCTTTTCCGCAATTATACTTGCAATAGCCTTTCTGCTTTTAAAAATTCCTTCACGATAGCGAAGGCATCGGAAATCACGAAATAAATCAAGAAGCTCATTGTGCTTCAGCAGATGGTCCGGGTTTTTTGGCTTACCAAATCTGGTTTGGTCAACGATAAAGGTTTCATATACCACCATACCACCGGTGCGCAGACCATCTTTCAACTGTTGGATAAGGGAGCGTTGCAAGTACTTAAAGCAGATAATGACGTCGTACGAACTCTTCCGAATACGATAGTTGCTCTCCAGATCAGCCAGCCGGGCTTTGAGATTCACGCCAGACTTACGCGCCAATTCCAGGGCCGTATTTACTGCTTCGGCTGATATGTCAACTCCTTCGACTTCAAAACCCATCCTGGCCAGGTAAACCGCATTTGCCCCGGTTCCCATAGCCACATCGAGGACCTGCCCTTTTGGTAAGAGATTTACGTTCTCAACAAGAAATTGGGCTGGTTTAAACATATTTTCGTGGAGATCGGTCATTTAGATCCAGCATGAAGTACCACCCGGGTCCGCTAATTTTTAATCCAACTTTTTCAAACCGGGATGAGACACCCAACAGGGGTTTGATTAGCTATACTGCCATGAGCAAAAAAAATTGTCATCTCCAAAAATGAGAATTGGCAGTTTGATATCTTAAAGCCCATTGAAATTTCTATTGTGTTCAAAATAGTGTTTTTTGGATTAGGTCATTGCAATTTTCAGGGAAAAATGTAGAGTAAATCATTAAGTGTCATCAATATTTCCATAAAAGGAGTGAACAGTTATGCCAGAAAAAACAGAAAAAAATCTTGCCTATGCCTTTGCTGCCGAATCGAAGGCCTCTGTACGAAATGAAACTTTTGCCAAGAAAGCTGAGATGGAAGGCTATCCTCAGATAGCCCACCTGTTCAGGGCCATTTCCGATGCGGAATCTGTCCATGCTCGCAGATACCTGTTACTGATGCGTGGGAAGATCGGATCGACCGAAGAAAATCTGGAAACAGCTTTTCAGAACGAGATCAAGGCCAATGTGGAAGAATACCCCAAATTGATTAAAGAGGCCTCTAATGAAGGAAAAGAGAGCGTATTAAAGGCCTTTTCCCAGTCCCGCGACGTAGAAAATGGGCATGCCGAACTTTACAAGAAGGCCATGAATGATATGCTTGCCGAGCGTGACACGGGGTATTATGTATGCCAGGTCTGTGGTTATGTCAGCAAGGACGAGGCTCCGGACAATTGTCCAGTATGTAGGGCCGTAAAAGGAAAATTTCTTCTTGTGGTTTAGCGGCCTCCTCTCTAAATGGCAAAAAGTACTTTAATTTCAGAATTCCAACCTATTTGTGACTCCGGCCTAAATAGAGATCGTGAAATTCCTTTAAGAATGACCTGAGAGTGCTGATGTGGGAAAGATTAGTGGTTTGCTTACACTTCATAGCATAGACCAGCATTTTGTGTAGTATGATCAATTTCTTCGCATAATTCTCAGTATCAACCTTGACGGTCTCGTAAAAAGTCCAACTTCTGCGTTGTGTTGCATTTCGCAATCATTCAACGTACGATAAGTACGCCTCATGATTACAAAATTTGCACGCCTTGAATTTGAACTTTTTCCGAAACCGTCTAAATCGGACTTTTTACGAGTTCATCAACCTTGAGGCGTTGAGTCATAAAATACTGAGTCACGATCTCCTGAAATTCATTAGCGTGATTCTCCTTGTTCATAACCCAGCGGACAAGCTGATTGTAATCTATCGATTTACTGGTTTCCAGTTTTAGGATTTGCTTCATAGATTTTTCAATGGTGGTTATATGTTCGGCCATCATGTTGATTCTCATCTCATCATCGTAGATTCCACATGGAATCTCACAATGGGCCGCTGCATATGACACAGCAAACAAAGCAATCGAAAATATCAACAGGCACTGAAAGAATTTTTTCGCCATGTTTTTCTCCTTTTCTTTCCTGAACTGTATCGGCACCTTGTGAGGACTTTCCAGCATTCTGTAGGGCATTATGCCTTTAAGGACGCAAGTTTATTGCTCAGAAGTCTTATGTGTTTCATTTCCTCCTTTATAATGCTGTCAATTTTTTCTCTGCCGAGATTCTTCGGAACTAATCCCTTCAGTCCCAAATAAAATACAATGGAGTCTTTCTCCTGGTTGATAGCTTCCCGGAAAACCTTTTCGCCTTTCTCACTCTCGGACAAGTCTTCGGGCAGGACGAATCCGTCTTCTGCCTTTTCGTCAAATACACGAAGATCAGCCAACGCTCGCAAATACAGGGTTGCTTCATCTTCAGGGTCAAAGACCCTCGGTTCCCGTTCCTTATCCGACAAATCAGCCCTCATGGATGCGAAAACCCTTTCATGATCGTCTTCCATTGCAGCAAAATCAAGGAGCAGTTCGCGAATGGATTTATCTGAGATATTCTCGGCCATCTTCCTGTAAAACCTCGCCCCGTTTCTTTCAATCTGCTCCGCCATCTCGAATATTTCATCTGCACTAAAATCGTAGCTCATGGTTTAGTAAACTCCTTTCATTTATGTAACGTCAGTAACATTGAAGCCCTTTTTCTTTAGATCCTCCGCAGCCAGTCCAGCGTCCTTTGTTTTAAGCCGCAACACCAGGAACCAGTCTCCCTTTGGTGACTTGGGAATGCTCATAATACTCAAAAGAGGAATGTGATGTTTGTCCAGAACTTCAATGAGATCCTTTAGATACCCAAATCGTTTACCGGATGCATCAATTGTGATACGCTTGCTATCACTATCGCCGAGCCCCAGGGCATTTGATACAACGTCCGTGATGTCTGATTCAGTAATAATACCCACAAGGTCTTTGTTGTCAATAACGGGAAAGGCTCCTATACCGTGTTTTTTACCAAGCCAAATTGCTTCTTCCACAGGAAGTTCCGGCGAAATAGTAACTGGATCTTTGACCATTATGTCGCCAACAGTCATCTTTGAGATCAGGTAATTCAACTCATAGACACTGAGGCTTGTTGCCTCTGATGGTGAGGCATCACGTATCATTGCTCTTGTCACAAGACCCACAAACCTGGTGTTTTTCGTGACCGGCAACCGTTTGATCTTATTATGTTTCATGGTCTCCAATGCGGCCATAATCGGTGTTTTAATATCGACCGTTATAACCTCCTTTTTCATAAAATCTCTTACTTTCATCTTATCCCTCCTTAGCAGTAAATCTTCTGTCAATGGCATGGGCCTATTAGTCTCTACTCTCCTATTATTAAGCTCAGCCTATATATCTCCTCCCCTGCCATCATCACAGGGTTCACCGTCATCATCAGATCTGGCTTGTTCTGCACTTGGGGATGTAGTGCAGTAGGGAAGTTTGTCATCAACATTTTTCTTTTTTCCTTTCACCTGGTCTTCTACTTCTTCCGCTTTTTTTTCTTCCATCACCTTAACCTCCTATATTTTTTGACGATCAGGATTCCTTTTTACTCTATCACAAGCCTAATTGCAATCAGTATCCTAATATCCTCTTGCTAATCTATCTTGGCTTTGTACAGGAGAAGACTGTTGGAAACGACCGTTATGCTGCTCAAGGCCATTGCAAATGCAGCCAGTATTGGATGAAGCTGTCTTAAAAATGCAGGTAAAAATTCAAAAGGATAGAGCACACCTGCCGCAACAGGGATGAGAACAATATTGTAAAAAAAGGCCCAGAAAAGGTTCTGCCTGACTGTTCCCATAGTGGCCCTGCTGAGATTGATGGCCTTAGAAACTCCGGTCAGATTACCACTAACCAGGATTACATCGCCTGATTCTATGGCCACGTCAGTCCCTGTCCCAATGGCCAGGCCCACGTCGGCCTGGGCAAGCGCTGGAGCGTCATTGACACCATCGCCGACCATACCGACTTTCGCACCTTTATCCTGGAGATCTTTGATTTTTGCGGATTTTTCTTCCGGCCTGACCTCTGCAACTATCTCATCAATATTCACTTCCGAAGCGATTGCCCCAGCGGTCTGGATATTATCCCCTGTGAGCATGACCACCTTCAGATTGTGCTCATGAAGCAGGCCAATGGCCTTTTCTGACTCAGGCTTGACCGTGTCTGCAACGGCTATCAGGCCTGCAAGTTTTTTGTCAACCACTACAAGCATCACAGTCTTTCCTTCATCCTGCAAAGAGCGGATTCGATCTTTTGCATCTAAAAAGTTCAATTCCATCTCATCAAACCAGTTTGGCTTTCCCACCAGGACATCCTGCCCGTTTATTTTTGCTTGAACCCCGAGACCCCTTAAAGCCCGAAATCCCTCTGGTTCAGAGAGATCGATCCCTCTTTTTTCTGCCTCTTTGACCATGGCCCGTCCAAGGGGATGTTCAGATCCCCTTTCCACCGACGCACCGAGTCTCAAAAGATCTTCCTCGTTCTTAATAAGTGAATCAGACACAATCACGTTGACCACAGAGGGCTTGCCCATGGTGATGGTCCCTGTTTTATCCAGAACAATCGTATCCAGTTTTGTGGCCATCTCCAGTGCCTCACTGTTCTTGAAAAGGATACCTTTTTCAGCACCTTTTCCTGTTCCAGCCATAATTGCTGTGGGCGTTGCAAGTCCAAGGGCACAGGGGCAGGCAATGACCAATACTGCTACCATTCGTATCATGGCCGGGACAAATTCGCCACCAATAGTCCACCAGAGGAAAAAGGTCAGGAAAGCGATCCCGATTACGGCAGGCACGAACACAGCGGCGACCCGATCCGCCAGGGCCTGAATAGGGGCCTTGCTACCCTGAGCTTCCTGCACCAGCCGGATGATCTGTGCCAGGGCCGTATCTTTTCCGACCCTGTTTGCCTCAAACTTAATACGACCCTCTCCATTGATAGTGCCACCTGTAAGTTTAGCCCCGGCATGCTTATCTACGGGGATCGGCTCTCCTGTTAACATGGATTCATCAACTGTTGATTCGCCTTCCAGGACCACCCCGTCTACCGGGATACTTTCGCCAGGGCGTACAATAATCACGTCTCCCACCTTGACCTGGGAAAGTGGGATCTCTCTTTCCTTTTCACCTTCCATAATGGTTGCCGTCTTTGGTCGCAGCCCCATCAGCTTACGGATAGCACCACCTGTGCGGCCTTTTGTTCTGGCCTCAAGCATTTTGCCAAGCTTGATCAAGGTAATGATGACGGCAGAGGTTTCAAAATAAACATGCTCTCCCAGGGGAGCGTAAAGAAGCACAGCAAGGGAGTAGAAATAGGCAACCGATGATCCCATTGCCACCAGGACATCCATATTGGCGCTGCCATTTTTAAGGCTTTTCCATCCTCCAATGTAGTAATCCCCGCC
>JAKLQB010000538.1 GCA_022013615.1 Desulfobacterales bacterium
ATCCCCATCGTGATGGTGACGGCAAAGGGCGAGGAGGCGGATATTGTGACAGGGCTGGAACTTGGCGCTGACGATTACATCACAAAGCCTTTTAGTCCCAGAGTTTTGGTGGCGAGGGTGAGGGCGGTTCTGCGCAGGAAGGTAAAAAAATACCAGGAGGAAACACCCGTTCTTCGAATTCAAGATATTGTAATCCATCCGGGACGTCATGAGGTTCTTGTTAGTGGTAAGCCTGTTCAATTAACTTTGACAGAATTTGGAATTCTCGAGTATCTGGCAAGGAGACCCGGGTGGGTATTTACACGGAATCAGATAGTGGATGCAGTTAAGGGTGATGACTATTATGTTACCGATCGTTCCGTGGACGTCCAGATCGTTGGACTGCGGAAAAAATTGGGTACTGCCGGTACATACATTGAAACGGTCCGGGGTGTTGGGTACAGATTTAAGGAATAATCATGGCAAAAAAAAGACGGTTGCTCTGGCAACTCTTTCCCTCCTATTTAGCGATCACGGTCGTATCTCTTGTGGCAGTAACGTGGTATGCATCCAGTTCTCTGCGGCATTTATACCTTGAACAGGCGGCAGCCGATCTTAAAGCACGCGCCTACTTTTTTGAGCGTCAAATCTTTGAACACCTGGATCCGCTGGATGAGAAGGCCGTTGATTTTTTATGCAAAAAAGTCGGAAAAAGCACTTCAACAAGAATCACCGTCATACTCCCATCTGGAAGGGTTATTGGCGATACTGAAGAAGATCCATCGAGAATGGATAATCATGTGGATCGGCCAGAAATCATCGAAGCCTTAACCAGAGACTCAGGCACATCCACAAGGTACAGTCGAACCCTTGATAGGCATATGATGTACGTGGGGATTCCCCTTAAGAGAAATGGTATGGTCGCTGCGGTCATCCGTACATCCATACCGATAAACGCCATAGATGATACCATCAAAAAAATACAGGTTAAGATTACCATCGGAGGTCTTGTTATTGCGGTATTTGCCGCAATGCTCAGTTTGCTGGTCTCCCGCAGACTGACCCGCCCCATTGAACAAATTAGGAGATGGGCCGAGTCCATTGCGCGTGGAGAGTTTCAAGTCAGGCCACCTGTTGTCGGATCAGAGGAGATTAGGGCCCTTTCAGAGGCAATGAATCGGATGGCGCTTGAGCTTCGTGACCGCATAGATACTGTCATGCGGCAGCGAAACAAAATGGAAGCGGTGCTTTCCAGTATGGTTGAGGGGGTTGTAGCAGCGGATACGGAAGAGCGTATTATTAACATAAACCCAGCGGCTGCCGAGATGTTCGGGTGCGATCCCTCTAAGGCACAAGGCCGGAGTCTCCAGGAGGTGGTTAGAAATACGCACTTTCATCGTTTCTTTAAAGCTGCATTATCCAGTCAGGGGCCAATTGAAAAGGATATCGTTCTTTCCTCTGACGGTGATCGATTTCTTAATGCACATGGTACATCGCTCCGTGATTCAGACGGAAAGAAGATCGGCGCACTAATTGTGCTAAACGATATCACACGCATTCGGAGGCTTGAAAATATTAGGCGCGAGTTTGTTGCCAATGTCTCCCATGAGATAAAAACCCCTATAACGGCTATTAAGGGATTTGTAGAAACGCTCCAAGACGGCTCTGTTAAGAACACCGAAGATACGGAGCGCTTTTTAGGGATTATCGAGAAACACGTGGGTCGCCTGGGGGCTATTATTGAAGACCTTCTTGCACTTTCCAGGATCGAGGAGGAGGATGGAAGAGAAAAAATCGTGCTTTCTGAGGGCAAGATCAGGGAGGTCCTCGAAAACGCCATCCGGGCTTGTGATCATAAAGCCAAGGCCAAGAAAATAGGAATTGAGTTGTCCTGCGCGGAAGATACGGTCACAAAACTCAATGCCCCACTTTTTGAACAGGCGATCGTGAATCTTCTGGATAACGCCATCACGTATAGTGATGTCGAGGGTAGGGTCGAAGTCAAGGCCACCCAAGAGGACAATGAAATCATTGTCAGCGTACGTGACCAGGGACAGGGCATTGACAAGAAGCATTTGCCACGGCTCTTTGAGCGGTTTTACCGTGTGGACAGGTCAAGAAGCGGGCAACTGGGCGGCACTGGCCTGGGCCTTGCCATTGTCAAACACATTGCCCAGGCTCATGGCGGTCATGTTTCGGTTGAAAGTACCCCTGGAAAGGAGAGCACTTTTTCGATCCACCTTCCCAAGGCATAATATACGTTTATCTTGCAGTTTCACGTCCAAATCAACCACACTCTTCCCCTACAATTTTATTCAATTCTAATCCTTCCCTAATCGGATCCTAATAAACAGCTCCTAATATAATTCAAAGTGACTTGCAGAATTGCTATTTCAAGGCAAAGGAGGTGAAATGTTTTAATGAAACACTAATAAAACCCTAACACAAGACTAACAAACATTGTTTACATTCAAACTTTAAAAATTAAGAGGAGAAAAAATTATGAAATTTAAAAGCATTGCAATAATCATTTTGGTCCTGGCCCTGTGTTTTACTGCTAGTGCAGTATGGGCGGGAAATATTGTGATAAAAGGTTCCACTACGGTGCTTCCTATTGCACAGAAGGTGGCTGAAGCGTACATGAAGCAAAACCCGGATGTGAAGATCAGCATTTCAGGTGGTGGTTCCGGAAACGGCATCAAGGCTCTCATTGATGGATCTACTGATATTGCAGACAGCTCCCGCTTCATCAAACCCAAAGAAGTAAAGCTGGCTGTGGAAAAAGGAAGATATCCCGTGCCTTTTGCGGTGGCCTATGATTGCATCGTGCCGGTTGTGCACCCCAGCAACAGCGTCAAGAACATCACAATGGCACAACTCAAAGATATCTATATGGGGAAGATCAAAAACTGGAAGGAGATTGGCGGACCCGATAGGCCTGTGGTTGTCATCTCTCGTGACACCTCTTCCGGAACTTATGAGGTATGGCATGAGAAAGTCATGAAAAAGGAAAGGGTCTTTCCAGGAGCCCTTCTCCAGGCATCTAACGGGGCTATTGTGCAGGCAGTATCCAAGAACAAAAACGCCGTTGGTTACATCGGTCTTGGCTATATGACCGATTCCGTAAAGGCCCTAAGTGTCAATAATATCAAGGGGTCAGCGGAAACCACACTGAATGGGACATATCCCGTCAGCAGGCCCCTCTATATGTTCACTCCTGGCTGGCCAAAGGGTGATGTACTCAAGTTCATCAACTTTGTCATGAACCCGGAGAAAGGACAGAAATACGTGTCCGACGTAGGATATGTGCCGCTCTACTAAACATACACAGCAATAATGAGCAGGGGGCGCGTTCCCTTTGTTGGGGCGCGCCTCTTGCTATAGCCGTTAAGAAAAAGAATGTGGAGTCCTCATGGAAAAAAGTGCCCAGGGTGGTAAAAGAAGACGGAGAGCAGAAAAGCTCATCCGGTTCACCTTCTTTGGTGTGGCATTGGCATCCATAATGACCCTGGCCCTGATTGTTGTCTTCCTTTTCATGGAGGGTCTTCCCATTTTCAGCAAGGTTTCTGTGAAGGATTTTATTTTTGGAAGTCTTTGGTACCCCACAGATGATCCACCGGAGTTTGGCATTTTTGCGCTGATAATGGGGTCTGTGGCAGTTACTATTGTGTCATCTGCCATGTCTATTCCCCTTGGAGTACTTACGGCCCTGTATCTTGCGGAGGCCGCTTCCTTCAGGGTCCGCCAATGGGTCAAGCCTGTTGTTGAACTGCTTGCAGCACTTCCATCTGTGGTGATTGGCTTCTTTGGAATGGTTGTTGTGGCACCATTTCTCCAAGGCATTCTTGATATCCCTACTGGACTGAATCTGTTTAACGCGTCATTGATGCTCGCTTTTATGTCTATTCCAACCATTTGCAGCATCTCTGAGGACGCAATTTTTGGCGTACCCATAGAACTCAAGGAGGCATCTCTTGCACTCGGAGCCACTCACTGGGAGACTATTGCCCGGGTTATCATTCCCGCGTCCATTTCAGGTATAACCACTGCCGTAATCCTGGGTATGTCCAGGGCCATCGGAGAGACCATGGTGGTGCTCATGGTTGCAGGGGGGGCAGCTATGGTCCCTTCGTTTTTATTTGATCCGGTAAGGCCCATGCCGGCCAGCATTGCTGCGGAAATGGCAGAGGCACCTTTCCGGGGGGATCATTACTATGCCCTGTTTGCCACAGGTGTTGTATTGTTCCTTTTCACGCTGGCGTTTAACATGGTGGCAGAATATATCTCAAATAAATACAGACAGGTTGGGGCTGCGACACTGTGAGAGATGATGGGGTTTTAAATTTTAGATTTTGGAATTTGGATTATGACAATGAACGAATCAAAAGCCGCAGATATTACATATGACGCCACAGCGGTGCCTGATTCTGAGGGCGTTCAGAAGGAAAAGGGTTTCCATCCGCGTGCATGGAGCAAACTCAAGGGGCGGCGTAAGTTTATTCAGGGCTCTATGTTCGGGCTTTTTAAAATTGCCGCTGCTATCAATGGAGGGGCATTGCTAATCATTGTCTATTTTCTGGTGGCAAGGGGCTGGCGGGCTATAAACTGGACTTTTCTTACGCAACCACCTTTGGAGTCCATGACAAAAGGGGGGATTTTACCCTGTATTGTTGGGACCATCTGCCTCAGCCTGGGAGCCATATTAGTGGCGCTTCCTGTAGGAGTTGCTTCTGCCATCTATCTCAATGAATATGCTCGACCCGGACGGGCTGTGCGCATGATTCGTCTCGGGATCAGTAACCTGGCCGGAGTTCCTTCCGTAGTATTTGGTCTCTTTGGCCTGGCCTTTTTTGTGGTGTATCTTAAAATGGGAGTGAGTATCCTTGCAGGGTCATTGACCTTAGGGGCAATGACCCTGCCGGTAATTATCGGAGCCTCTGAGGAAGCCCTTCGGGCCGTCCCTGACACCTATCGGGAAGCCTCTCTTGGCCTGGGAGCTACCAAGTGGCAGACCATCTACAGGGTAGTATTGCCTGCTGCCCTGCCCGGTATTCTCACCGGCGCAATTTTGGGGATCAGCCGTGCGGCCGGAGAAACCGCGCCCATCATGTTTACGGCGGCCGTGTTTTACACACCCTCCCTGCCGTCATCTATTTTTGATGAAATCATGGCACTCCCGTATCATATTTATGTCCTGGCCACAGCAGGCACAGAGATCGAAGCCACACGCCATCTCCAGTATGGAACTGCCCTCGTTCTGATTGGTCTCGTTTTAGGGATGAACCTTGTGGCAATTATTTACCGCGCTCGACTTCAAAGGCAGAGACAATAAACTCGTTGAGTTGTTGACTGGTTTTCTCTCACAACTAACCGCTTACGATTCCCAAACTGATTTTGATTCAAATAATGTGGCAATTTTACGAGACTTTCGACTATGGATAACGCGTTAAAAATGGCAACAAAAAAACTGAATTTCTATTATAGGGATTTCCAGGCATTGCATGAGATCTCGCTGGATTTTTATACAAATCAAGTGACGGCCCTAATTGGCCCGTCCGGCTGTGGTAAAAGCACCCTGTTGCGCTGCCTGAACCGGATGAACGATCTGATTCCATACAGTCGTGCGAAAGGTGAAGTTTTTTTGGATAATCAAGATATCTACAATCCTGATGTGGATGTGGTCACACTTCGCCGCCGCGTCGGCATGGTGTTTCAAAAACCCAATCCTTTCCCCAAAACTATCTTTGAAAACGCGGCATATGGCCTAAAGGTAAATGGTCTTAAGGATAAGGCCCAGATAACTGACCGCGTGGAACGGAGTCTCCAGGCTGCAGCCTTATGGGACGAAGTAAAAGACAGGATACATGAATCAGCCCTGGGTCTTTCAGGTGGACAACAACAACGCCTCTGCATTGCCAGGGCGTTAGCAATAGAACCTGAGGTGGTTCTTATGGATGAACCGGCATCCGCCCTGGACCCCATTGCTACCCAGAAGATCGAGGAATTGATCCATGAATTGAAAAAGACATACACCATCATCATAGTAACGCATAATATGCAGCAGGCAGCGCGCGTTTCTGATATTACAGCGTTTTTTTACTTGGGCAAGCTTATTGAGGTAGACCAAACCAAAACCCTTTTTACTCGGCCCGCACTTAAACAAACTTCTGATTATATCACAGGTCGTTTTGGATAATAAGAGGGGAATTCCATGCCAGTACGCCTTCAGAAAGAACTTGAAAAATTAAAAAAAAGAATCCTTTCCCTTGGAGCCATGGTTGAGGAGCGAGTCCGTATGGTCATCAAGGCTCTTGAGACCAGGGATGCGGACGCTGCGAAGAATATTATCGATACTGACCGTGAAATTGATGAGGCCGAGGTAGAAGTAGAAGAGGAATGCCTGAAGCTTTTGGCTCTTCATCAGCCTGTAGCGGTTGATCTCCGGTTTATCACCGCAGTAATAAAAATCAACAATGACCTGGAAAGGATTGGCGATGAAGCAGTCAATATTGCTGAAAGGGTCTCCTATATTGCCAAGCGGCCACCGGTCACGGTTCCGCTCGACTACGGGTTAATGGCGGAGAAGACAGAATCCATGCTCAAGACTAGCCTTGACTCCTTAGTGAACCTGGATTTGGATCTGGCTTATGAGGTTTGCCTGAAGGACGATGAGATAGATGATATGGACCGAAGTAACCATGATATACTCAGAGACGTTATTCGTCATCAACCGGAACGTGTGACCTACCTGACCAACCTTCTCTCAGTTTCCCGCCACCTCGAACGAATTGCTGATCATGCCACCAATATTGCAGAGGAAGTCATCTATATGGTCGAAGGAGAAATTACACGCCACAGGATAAAAGAATTTGTGGGGATTTCTCATTAAGCATGGATTATGGCCTCTGGATTCCTATCTAATTTTCAGGACGTTACCTTGACATCCTGCTGGTTGAGCAGAATGTCAGGGAGGCCCTGGAAATTG
>JAKLQB010000051.1 GCA_022013615.1 Desulfobacterales bacterium
AAACCATTTTTGTTTGAGCTGGTCCCAGCGGCCGTCACCGCGAACCTGTCGCAAAAAATTATTGAGAAAGTTAAGAAAGTCCGGGTCTCCCTTGCGGATGGCCCAGGCGAGAGGCTCATAAGTCAGCGGTTCGAAAAGTCCGATGGTAGTATCCTTGTACTTGGCTGCATTGACCCGAACCTGCGGTTCGTCATAAATAAAAGCATCCGCGATGCCGTTTGCGACCTGAAGGGCCCCCTCGGCCTCAGTCTTAAAGAGACGGTAGGTCGCTTTTGGCATTAACCTTTCAGCGGTAAAGGCACCAGTAGTTCCCAACCTACTGGTAATAATCACGCCTTTTTTGTTGAGGTCCTTGTAGCTTTTGTATTTATCCTTGTCCTTTTTGTTGATCAGTATGCACTGCCCGATATAATAGTATGGCTCACAGAAGTTGACCTTGAGGTTCCGGCTCTGGAGAACAGTCATACCTGCCATGATGATGTCAAATTTATGTGTCATCAGGGACGGGATGATCCCTTCCCAGGCAGTATTCATAATCACAACCTTTTTTTCTCCCCCTTTACCAAAGATGGCCTTACCCAATTCATAGGCCATGTCCACATCGAAGCCAACAATGTTCCCTTTCTCGTCCTGCATTTCAAAGGGCTGATAACCGGCTTCCAGGCCAACCAAGAGTTTTCCGCGCTTTAGGATTTCTTCAATAGCGGACGTCTTAGCGATGTCTTCTACTGTTAATGCCATGGTGGAACCTACACAAAACGAGCCAATAAATACCAACGCCAAAAGTGCAAATATTACTTTTTTCATTTTAAGCTGTCCTCCTTTTTTTGAATGAAAAATGAGTATGAGCCTCTATTCTTTTTATGGCTCATCCAAAGAATGTCTCTTATTTTCACCTCCCTTCTCTTTTTTTTGACTAAATGTAAAATTCTGAAAACCCTGTATTAATAACCACTTATCGTATCTTTATCTGGCAAGAGAGGAATTTCATTTCCAGCGAAAGACACGATTTCCATTTATAATGGATTTTTCAATAATGTCAATAAGTTTGTTGAAAAACCAGCAATTCTATTTATGGCTTTCATCTGGCAGGGCCTAAGGGTCATAATGAGAATTGCTGTTGAAAGACTATAGGGGTTATTTGCTCTTTTGCCCTCATGAGCCATTTTGACTCCGCACGATCGGTCGAGTAAGGCAGGTCGGTCCTCCGCCTCCCTTAATACATATCTCCTTTCCATCGAATTCGTAAGCCTCTGCACCCGATTTTTCAAGCCGCGATCTCGTTTGCGGATTACCTGCAAGCATTATGCACTTGCGCGGGGCCACAGCGAGGACGTTGCAGCCCATTGTCTCGAATTCTGAGTCAGGGACTTCAACGAGCTGTATCCCTCGAGACAGCAAAGTCTCACGGAAGGGCACTGGCATCAGGGGCGAGTAAACAAGGGCTAAATCGGTATCGATTGGGCTCAAGATGGACATCAAATGAAAGACATCGTTCGGTCCGTGCCAGTGAGGCAACGGGACTACCACCAGCTCGTCTATGCAGTCTCCCAGGAGTTCCCTGAGCTGGCGGATCCCTTCATCGTTGGTGCGGTAGCCACGGCCGACGGCAAGCGTTTTTTCGTGAATCCAGGCTACATCACCCCCTTCGACCCGCCCATTCCCGGTAATGGCGCCATGGATGGGTATTCCCATGGAATGGAATACGGCCTCTTGAGCGGCCGGTTCGGCGCTCCGTTCGGCCTTACCCATGTTGCAGATAATCACCCCCTTGCTGCAGACGATGGAGGCGTCGCGCGCATACATGGAATCGAGCCCCACGCTTTCATCTCTGGGAAGAAAATGAAGGTCTATATCGAATCTATTGAGCAGGGTGACAAAACGTTCATACTCATCCACAGCACGGGCAAGGTCGGGTCGATTCTGATAGTTGAGTCCCTGCCACTGCCGGTTAATGGCTGTATCGTTCACAAAAGCATCTTTGGGGCGTTTAAGGACAATGCTCTTTATAGGGCTAACATCTGATTGGTAGAGGGTAGTCATGTTATGATTTTTCGTGCTACTTGCTTAGCGAATTATGACAGTGCGGATCATGCGCCGACGTTTTTCTATGA
>JAKLQB010000539.1 GCA_022013615.1 Desulfobacterales bacterium
AATTCAGGAATTCAGGAATTTAGGAATTTAGGAATTGAAATATGAATCTTTTCCTTATCTTAATCCCTCAATCCCTAAATTCACAATTGCTCAATTTGGCTCCATATAGCCATTATGATTAGGATGGTGTCCAAAAATCGGACCTAGTTCTTAGATCAAATAACGAGGTCTGTAATTATAAAAATTCATTATAAATTATACGAAATGATTAGTTATTCTAACACAGCAAACCTGGTCTTATGGGACCGTCGAAGATCCCCGCATTGCAGGGATCAGAGCCAGATGGCTCTGCCTCGGGTTTCTACTGACCTGTGTCAAAGTTCTGGAGCAAGGGATGAACAAAACAAAACGAATACTTTTGGCTGTCGGAATACTGCTGGTGGACCTCATCGTTTTTTTCTTGCCGTTGACGGCGCTATTTCTCATTTATATAATCGTTTACAATCCGCCATGGTTCAGAGACTTTTTAAATAATCTGGATCAGGTGCCCGAATAATGGGGGGCGTAAAGCACAAGGCTCAGGGCATAATGCAATCAAGAGAGAAACATGCGAAGGTATAATTTTGGATGAAAGAGATATCGAAAAACTCTTCATAAGCGTGCTTGAGGCGTCAGGACAGGACACTGATGCCGTTCGAAACGTGTTTTCGACCCTGGTCTACACCACCTTGAGGTACAGGGATGATGTGCTTGCATTCAGAGGCGAAGTGGTTACTGTTGAGGATGTTCGTACCTGCCTGGGTTGGCTGGTACCTGCCCTCGTGACCGGCAATATGCCTCAGACAGACAGCAAAGCCAGGTTAGGTCTCCTAAAATTGTGGCTGGAGGAGTTGGGAACGAATGCCCACATCCCGTAAAAGAATCATAGTCAAAAAACCCGGGGATAAAAGAATTGACTATTTTCGATTGACTATTGACTATTACTCTCTGTTTTCCACCCCAGAGCCCGAATGGTCTTATGAATCGCTTCAATTTCCCTTATCATATTTCTGGTAATACATTACCAATCCCACAAAAAAAGCCCCGACTTTCATCGGGGCTCCCACCCTTTTATATCAATGGTCGGGACGACTGGATTTGAACCAGCGACTCCCGCGTCCCGAACGCGGTGCTCTACCAGACTGAGCCACGTCCCGACTAAACCTCTTTTATATAACTTATTTGTGTCCTTCTCGCAAGGGCAATTTATGACCAATGATATTTACAAGAATTTCCATTATCCTGGCCGTTGCTCCCCAGATCACATCGCCATCGTATTCATAGGTTGGCGTTCGGTAGGTCTTACCCTCAAATTCAAAAGAAGCGCCTTTGCCTGAATTTTCGGGGTGAAAGGCCTTTAACGGCACCTTTATCAACCGTGCAACCTCGTCCGTATTAATGGTGAAGCCATAAGGGTAGGGAATAAGACCCACAAAGGGGTGGACAATAAATTCGGATACCACGGTCAGGGTATCATCGATCCTGCCAAGAATCTCCACATCTTCCTTTAGAAGTCCAATCTCTTCTCGGGCCTCCCTCAGAACTGTTTCCATAACCGAGTTATCTTCGTCATCTACAGAGCCGCCCGGAAAAGAGATCTGCCCTTTGTGGTGTTCTAACTTATTGGCCCTTTTGGTGAAAAGAATCATGTAGTCGCCCCCTTGCCTAAAAATGGGGACCAGCACACCGGCGTGTTTGTACAAACACTTTTCGTCAGGGATGCGTTTTGGGGTTCTTGCGCTCAGGATTTCTTTAATTGCCTGTGGCAAATCTTTTTGATTTTCCATGCCCACCTTAACTATTTTTCTTTCCTTGAGGCTAATCAACTCCGTAGGTTCTCAGGTATTCATCAAATTCTGCTTTTGTCTTTTCATCTATCGGAGCCATTTTGCCCTGGATTAAGACAGGAACCTTTTCTTCATAAAGATACCTTATGGTCTCTCGGATGCCTGCCACAGAAAAAACAGGAACCCCACTCTTTGAAACAAATTTCCGAATGGCATTTTCACCCTTTTGCCCGGGAATCACACTCCCTTCTCTGTCATAGACTGCTGTGGTCTGTTCCCTGTCTATTCCGATCCCGATACCGACCACATGAAATGTCATTTCGCGCGTGTGAGCCTCGGCTTGTATCTTTTCCAGAAGCTCATATTTGGTCCCCATAGAGGTGGCCACATCGTCTACGACAAATATGCGGCACCCGTCAAAGAAAGTGCGATTGACAAATACACTCTTAAAAGCGCTCGCCTCTCCATGGGTCTTGGCTTCTTTTCGGTCGTATTCAAATGGCATATCGAGCCCGTGATCCTTCCATAATGAAATCGCGGTTGCCAGGGCAATGGAGCTTCCCTTATATGACGGGCCCAGAATGATGTCTGTACCTTCAGCAAGATTGCGTGACACCATCATGCCTGCAAAAAAAGATCCCAACTCCAGGCTCAGTCGACCTGTCTTGAACATGGCCATGTTCACAAAGTAGGGAGTGGGGCGCCCATCTTTCAAAATAAGGTCTTTGTCAAAAAAAAGTGCCCCGGTATCAGCCAGGGTTCGGGCAAATCGTTTTTTGTACGCTTCCATAAAATTATCTTAAACAAAATGGTTGAATGCTTCAACAACAATCTAAGCCCCTTAATGATATTCTTGACAAGGACAAATATCGCTGGTAAATAAAAAGTCAGTTCGCTTCGCTCATCCCCGCTGAAACAGCGGGGAGAATGTTGGAATACTGGGTTTGAATAAAGGCTTAAGGCAAAAGGCGTAGGGTAAAACCAATATCTCTTACCTTATGCCCTGAGCCTTGTGTCTTATGCCCTCTATTATTCCACTTGTGATGGAAAAAAGCTGCTTAATTTCAGCAAGTTGCAAAAATTAGGAGGCGTTTAATTAGGAGGTATAATCAT
>JAKLQB010000540.1 GCA_022013615.1 Desulfobacterales bacterium
GTGCCGGAGAAAAGATAGCCTTTGAAAATGGCCTCCCCTACTTCAGCTATGATATTCGCGTGTTCCATCGGGTAAGATCACTAAAAAGATCTGTTCAAACACCTGAGGGCCTTGCGGCGAGAAAGGAATATGATCGTGTGGCCAAAGGGTTAGTGGAGACCTTTGATATCGATGTGATCGCTCTTGGCGGATACATGAGTTACATCACCCTGAACAGGTGCGTTAACGTTCATCCAGCCGATCTTTCTATCTGTTTGTCTGATGGCCGGAGAAAATATGTGGGCGATAATGCGGTTCGGGATGCAATCCATGCCGGAGAAACCATGCTTCGTGCTTCCACACTCTGGACAGATGAAGGTGTTGATACGGGGCCCCTTTTGATGGTGTCAGAACCTCTAATTGTTGAACTTCCAGAGCCCCTTGAAAGGCTGACCAAAGATAAAGAGAAATTCCTCGAAATAGTGGACGAGCATCAGGAGCGCCTTAAGGCAGTTGGAGACTGGAAGATATTCCCCTTGAGCATCGAGATGATAGCCAGGGGCCGCTTCGCGCTTGATGAAAAAAACCGGGTTTATGTGGATGGGAAACCTGTAGCTCATGGATATAGGGGAAAAAACAAATGAATAAATGCCGTGTTATTTTATTCACGTTTCTCGTGGGAATTGTTTCAGCCGGTATGGCTTTTGCCGGCAATACCGATGAGTATCGTGCAGAGCGCGAGCGGATGATCAAAGAAATCGAAGGGGACGTAAAGGCAACAAGCAGGAGAATAGGTAAAAAGCAACTGAGCAAATCCGTTATGAAGGCTATGGCGAACGTGCCCAGGCATGAATTTGTACCAGGGAGTCTCAGGCGTGCAGCTTATGAAAATCGCCCTCTTCCCATTGGTTATGGCCAGACTATTTCCCAACCGTACATTGTGGCCTTAATGACTGACCTTCTCGACGTCGAAGGCGATGATATCGTCCTGGAGGTGGGAACAGGTTCCGGGTATCAGGCGGCTATCCTGGCTGAATTGGTTAAAAAGGTCTACACAATTGAGATAATCAAAGAGCTTGGGGAGCAGGCAAAAGGGCGGTTAGCGGATCTGGGTTATCAGAATATAGCTGTTCAGGTGGGTGATGGATATTATGGTCTTGAAGGCCTTGCTCCCTTTGATGGTATTATCGTTACGGCCGCAGCCAACCACGTCCCGCCACCTCTCATCAAGCAATTGAGGCCCGGTGGCAAAATGGTCATCCCTGTTGGCGGTGCGTTTATGACTCAACAGCTTATGCTGGTGGAAAAGAGAAATGATGGTAAAATCATAACGAAACAGGTACTGCCCGTTATATTTGTGCCCCTTACCGGTGGTCATTGATGCTACGCCCCGGTTTTGCTATCTTTCTCATTTCAGCCACAGCAATCAGTTATGAAATCCTTCTGATACGGTTACTCAGCATCATCCAGTGGCACCATTTCGTCTCCATGATTATCAGCCTCGCCCTCCTCGGCTATGGCGCAAGCGGTACCTTCGTCGCCCTCACCCAGAAATGGTTTGTTCCCCGATTTGGCGTGTTTTTCATTGGCAATGCGATTCTTTTTGGTCTCACGATGGTGGGCAGTTTCATAATTGCCCAGCAGATTGCCTTTAATCCTCTTGAAATCATGTGGGAAAACAGGCAGTTTCTCCGCTTGCTCGGCGTTTATCTGGCCCTTTTTGTGCCCTTTTTCTGTGCAGCGAATTGTATCTGCATTGTTTTTATGCGCTTTAAAGATCAGATCCATCGCATTTACCGTTTTGATCTCCTTGGGGCCGGCGTGGGCGCTCTTTTGATGGTTTTTATGCTTTTTAAATTTTCTCCTGCCACCTGTCTCAAGATTCTCGGGGCCGCAGGACCCTTCGCCGCTGCATTATTAGCCCTGAGCTTACATGTATCCTGGTCCCGCAGAGCTGCATTCGGTTTAATGTTATTTGGCTGTGCGGCCCCTTTTGTCTGGCCCCAAGAGTGGATTTCCCTTCGGATATCGGAGTATAAGGGATTAAGCCTTGCGCTACGTGCTCCTAATGCCAAAATCATAAGCGAACATTTCAGTCCCCTGGGATGGCTTGCAGTTGTTCAAAGCCCCACCATTCCTTTTCGATATGCGCCCGGCCTGAGTTTGAATTGTTCCATGGAACCCCCACCACAGTTAGGCATTTTCACTGACGGCGATGCCTTTAGCCCAATCACACGGTATGACGGTAACCGGGAACATATCGCCCATTTAGATTATCTTTCATCCGCTCTCCCTTACCATCTGTTGGAGGGACCTGAAGTCCTGATCCTTGGTGCCGGAGGTGGAATGGATGTTCTAATGGCCCTGTACCACCAGGTAAAAAATATTGATGCGGTGGAAATTAACCCTCAGGTCGTAGACCTCGTTCGCCGGATGCATGCAGATTTTGCCGGCCATATTTACCAAAAAGACGAAGTCATGGTTCACCTTGCTGAAGCGCGAGGATTTGTGGCTGGAGGGAGGAAGAGTTATGATTTAATTCAAGTCTCTTTGCTGGACTCTTTCAGCTCCTCCATATCAGGGGCAGGAGCGCTTAACGCCTCATATCTCTACACAGTGGAGGCGTTACAGGAATATTTTCACCGCCTGAAGCCTGGCGGTTTTTTGGCCATCACCCGTTGGCTTAAGGTGCCGCCGAAAGATGCTTTAAGACTTTTTGGGACCGCAATCACGGCATGTCAAAAATTGGGTATGGATGATCCCGGCCAGCAACTGGCAATGATCCGAAGCTGGAAGACAGCGACATTGCTGCTAAAAAAAGATGTGTTTTCAAAGGCCGAAGTCTCTGCCATAAAATCTTTTTGCCACGAACGGTCATTTGACGCTGTATATTATCCCGGGATCACGAAAACTGATGTCAATCAATATAATCTCCTGGAAGAACCATATTTTTTTCAAGGAGTGACTGCACTTCTTGGAAAAGAAAGGGATGAATTTGTCAATCGTTACAAATTTCATATCTCCCCCACTACTGATGATCGGCCCTATTTTTTTCACTTTTTCAAGTGGCGTACGCTTCGAGAAATCCTGGCACTGAAAGGACAAGGTGGGCTCCCACTGCTTGAATGGGGCTACCCGGTCCTGGTTGCAACACTCCTTCAGGCTGTCATAATGAGCTTTGTCCTTGTTTTACTTCCCCTCGCACTTCTGACACGCAACATAATGGCCGGGCGCCAGCGAGGACGACTTATTTCCTATTTCTTCTGCCTGGGGCTTGCATTTCTATTCATTGAAATGGCATTTATTCAGAAATTTATTCTTTTTCTCCATCATCCGGTTTATTCAGCATCTGCTGTTTTATGCGCCTTCCTCACCTTTGCCGGCCTGGGAAGTGGTTTCTCCAAACGCTGGTCCGAAAATCTTGAAAGACTTCGCGCGCGCCCCAACGGGTTGCCCATCGCCACTGCGGTTGCAGGTATTGGGATTATTTCTTTCCTCTATGTGATATTTCTGCCCCTCATGTTTCAACACTGGATGTACTTATCAAACTTATGGAAAATCCCAATTACCATCCTCCTTATTGCCCCATTGGCCTTTTGCATGGGTATGCCTTTTCCGCTTGGCCTGTCGAAAGTAGCTTATGCCAGACCAGAATTTATTCCATGGGCCTGGGGGATAAATGGCTGTGCCTCGGTTCTAAGCGCCATTCTGGCGACCATATTGTCCGTTCATTTTGGTTTCAATCTTGTTATAGGAATAGCTTTAGTGCTCTATTTCATTTCAGCTATAGTTCTTTGGAGGCCGCTGGATAAAACGACATGAAAGTTCATTGGTGTTCATTTCCAAAATTTGTAATTGTCGCTTGGATCATATCCATCGGCACAGTGTCCTATCTCTCCCTAATACCTCAGGTTGAGTTTCCGTTTTATTTCAGGTGGTCAGACAAGCTATATCATTTTCTTGCTTATTCCTGGCTGTCAGTCCTGCCGTTCTTTGGGTTTGTAAGTGCAAAGAAGGCCCTGGCATGGGCACTTTTCATGATCCTTCTGGGAATCGGACTTGAATTTGCCCAGGGTTTTGTACCAGGTAGACTTTTCTCAATTTGGGATATGATTGCGAATAGCCTGGGCGCAAGCGCAGGTATATTTTGCGGGATGAGCATTAGAACCAGAGGGCATTAAGTCTTAGTATCCTTAGCGATAAAATTCTGCTCAACCTGTGCAGAAAATTGCAAAATTGAAAAAGTGTGAAGTGTCTAAAGTGAACTAAAGTGCCTAAAATTGTGGAATTCTTTTTTTTATAAAAACAGATTGAGCGAAGCGACTCATTAACTTTAGTTCACTTCAAACTTTAGCTCACTTGTAACTTTTCCGGTTTATCCGGGTTAGGGAATAGCCCATCTCTAAGAAGGATATGGCCTATTTGTTTATTTTACTGTTCCAGATCGAAACGCAATCCCAGTTCCTTGAGCTGTGCTTCATCCGCGCGGGATGGTGCATCAGTAAGCGGGCATGCTGCGCTGGTTGTTTTTGGGAAGGCAATGACCTCCCGGATTGACTTGACCCCTGTCATGATAGCCACCAGACGGTCAAAGCCCAGGGCGATTCCCCCATGGGGAGGAGCGCCATACCTCAGCGCCTCTAAAAAAAACCCGAACTTCATTTTGCCCTCTTGGTCTGAGATACCAAGGGCCCTGAACACCTTTTGTTGAGTGGCGAGATTATGGATTCTCACACTTCCCCCGCTTATCTCTGCCCCGTTCAAAACCAGATCATATGCCCTGGCTCTCACTCGCTCAGGATGATCGTCCAGCAAGGCCAGGTCTTCCTCTAATGGCGCGGTAAACGGATGGTGAACTGCTGCAAACCTCCCTTCGGTTTCGCTATACTCCAATAAGGGGAATCTCGTGATCCACACAAACTCATAGCTGTCTTGAGGGATCAGATCCAGTCGCCGCGCCACCTCTACACGAAGCTTTCCAAGGGCTTCATTGGCTATTGTGTGTTCCTGAGCCACAATTAAAATCAAATCACCAGGAGCTGCTTTCACTTTTTCATTAACAGCCGTTTTGTCTTCGTCCCTAAAAAATTTGTTAAGGGAGGACTGCCAGCCATCTTTATTTACTTTAACCCATGCCAGGCCCTTAGCCCCGTATTCGACCACCAGGCCGGAGAGTTCATCCAGGACTTTTCTCGAAAAAGATGCAGCCCCATCTTTGACGGTTATGGCCTTGACCACACCCCCTTCTTCGATTACACCCTTA
>JAKLQB010000541.1 GCA_022013615.1 Desulfobacterales bacterium
GATTCTGAGTATCCAATTGAGGCTTATGCCTCATGATTTTTCAAAACCGGCCAAAGGATCTAACGGAGTGGTGTGTCCGGATTAGGCCAAAATAATGTCAATTTTCAATAAATTCCATCCTTTGAAGGCCCGGTCATATTTCAACCCATATTCCCGAATAACCCCTGGACTGCAATCCAGATTGATGCCACATATGTTGTGGTTACTTTATCCTTGACTCACAAGGGGAATTTCTCTAGTGTTTTTCCCCGAAAAAGCAAGTTCTTATCACTATCACTCACTTAATGTCCCTTAAGCCCACCAATTAAAACTTTATGATCAGAATAAGTTGGACTATTTTTTCAATATGTTTTATTTTATGCAACTTTTATCTTGACATGCGATTTTTTATTTAATATAACGCAACAAGTTTATCGATAGGAGAACATATGTTAGAGAAAAAGATTGCGGATAAGGAAAAGTCAGGGGTTCACATCGGCTCAATTTTGAGAAAATATCAGGCTTTCCAAGGGGCTGCTCTCTATGATCGAGAACGATCAGGTCTCCCCACCCATTGCCACACTCTCCAAGATATCTCAGGGGCTTGGGGGTACCCATTGCCAGCTTTTTTGAAGAGGCTGAGGAAGAAGAAAAAAGATACACCGTTACAAAAGGAGGTGACCGGAAACAGGTGGTTAGACAGCCGAAAACGGGAGAAATGGAGTTTGTTTACGGATAAGAAAAGATAAGGCCTGATCCTGGGGATACTATGCATTTCGACCCTTCCGAACCCCACAGAGCCCAATGCGTAGAAAAGGAGGATAGAGAATGCCTGGTGATCGTCAATTGGAAAAGAGCGTTTAAAGGAATAAACTAAGACTAAAAAAAGGAGGTTTTATTATGAGCATCAAATCTTGTAACAGGATAGGGGTTGGGATTTCACTGGCCATGGTATTGGGTGTTTTTATCGTCCTTATAGCGGGCCCTGTCCAGGCTAAAACCACCATCAAGCTGGCCCACGTTTGCACGGTTGAGGATATCTTTCACATACAGTCTGTAAAGTTCAAAGAACTTGTGGAAAAAAAGACTAATGGAGAGATAGAGATTAACCTTTTTCCAAACAAACAACTCGGCGGTAAGGAAACCGATCTAATCAACATGGTTCAGATGGGAACCATAGGCCTTGCCACTATTACCTGTGGACCTATAACCACATTTGATCCACTGTTTGGTATTTTAGATATGCCATTTCTTTTTGAGAGCAAAGAACAGGCATACAGGGTCTTAGACGGTCCTATAGGGGATAAGTTTTTAGATTCCCTGGCCAAGGTAGATATTAAGGGACTGGCCTTTGGCGAGCGGGGACTTCGGAATGTCTCCAATAATGTTCGCCCCATTACCAAACCGGAAGACCTGAATGGCATAAAGATCAGGGTCATGGAGAGCCCGGTTTATATAGAGCTTTTCAAGGCATTGGGGGCAAACCCCATACCCATGGGCTGGGGTGAAGTCTATACAGCCTTACAACAAGGGTCCATAGATGCACAGGAAAACCCCCCGTGGGTTATATGGGCCTTTAAGATCTTTGAGGTTCAGAAATATTACTCCCTGACCGGCCATTCCTATGCCGGAAATGTTATCATGATGAATAAAAAGCTGTTTAATGGGTTTGATCAGAAGACCCAAAAGATACTGATAGACTCGGCAAGGGAGGCATCTGTCTATGAGCGAAAGGTAAATAATGATGGTGTAGCCGAGATCCTCGAAAAGCTCAGAGGCAAGGGAATGAAGGTCAATGATGTGGACCTTGGCCCCTTCCAGAAAAAGTCTCAGTCCGTGTATGAAGATGCATATAAAAAGAACCCCGAATGGCGTAAGATTGTATCTGATATACGGGCAGTAAAATAGTTACTTAAATCAAATTCTCTCAAGGCCGGTCCTGGGTGACCGGCCTTAAAAAAAATTAAAGGCTACCATGTCTCTTATGGAAAATATTGCTAAATGGCTTGATCGCATAGTCGCTTTTACAGTGATCGTTCTTTTTACCTGTATGGTCGTTGTAACCTCTGCCGGGGTTTTTTGGCGGTATGGATTGAACAGCGCATTGAGTTGGTCGGACGAGTTAGGGCGTTTTCTCTTAGTCTGGATATCATTTTTGGGGGCTGCCCTGGCAACCTATCGAGGGGCCCATATAGGGATTGATGTTATCTTTGATATGCTTCCACCCCGCGTGCAATTGTGGCTTGGCCGCATCGTGGATGTCATGATAATAATATTCATGGGTTCCATCCTGGTATATGGTATTAAGATTCTGCCCGCTGTCCATGTCCGGGTTGCCCCTACCCTGTCTATCCATATGAGTCTACCCTATATTATAATGCCTGTTTCCGCCGGCATTATCATTTTCCATATCTTAGTTCGCTTACTGACCGGTTCTAAAAAACGAAAGGTTGAACAATGACATATATCTTTTTTGCTCTCCTTTTCCTCTTCTTCATAATACGCATGCCCATCGCCTTTGCCATGGGCATATCGGCAGCCGTGGCAATGTACTTTTTCTTTAATATTCCCCTTACTGTCGCCGTGCAACAGATGTTTACATCCAATGACTCATTTCCACTTCTGGCTGTCCCGTTTTTCATGTTGGCAGGGGCACTTATGGAGTCCGGCGGCATAAGTCGCCGCCTTGTCAATTTTGCCAATGCCCTGGTAGGATTCATCCATGGCGGCCTTGCCCATGTAACCGTGGTGGCATCCATGTTTTTTGCCGGGATATCAGGTGCGGCCGCTGCTGATACTGCGGCAGTGGGAACACTGATGATACCGGAGATGAAAAAGAGGGGCTATGACGGCGGATTTGCCTCCGCAGTCCAGGCCTCTGCCGGTTCCATTGGGGTAATTATACCCCCGTCCATCCCCATGGTGATATATGGCGTGATGTCCTCAACATCCATAGGCGCACTTTTTCTTGGCGGTATTGGTGTCGGGCTCTTAGTCGGATTATCTTTAATGATGGTATCCTATATTATTTCTAAAAAGCGAGGTTATTTGCCAGAGGCGGGTTTTTCCCTACCTCTTATCTTATCGACGTTTAAGGAGGCCCTGTGGGCTCTCGGGATGCCGATTATTATTGTCGGCGGCATCATGAGCGGCATCTTTACAGCTACGGAGAGCGCTGTGATCGCAACGGATTATGCCCTGATTGTTGGCTTTTTTATATACAAAGAATTAAAGATCAATGCTTTGCCTGGGATATTTATCAAGGCAGCGTTAATAAGCTCCCTGGTTATGTTCATCATTGCCAATGCCTCCGTGTTTGGATGGGTACTTGCCTTTGAACAAATTCCCCAAGCCATAACCGAAGTATTTTTAGCTATCACTTCAAATCCCATTGCCATGTTATTGATTATCAACCTTTTACTCCTCATAGTAGGGACATTCATTGAGACTGCAAGCGCATTGATAATCTTTGTCCCCCTACTCATCCCTATGATTCCACATTTAGGAATAGATCCCGTTCAATTTGGTGTCCTGGTGGTCTTGAACTTAGCCATAGGCATGTTAACTCCGCCCATGGGCATATGTCTCATAGTCGCCAGTTCTATTGCGAGGGTGAGCATGGACAAGGTGAGCAGGGCCGTCTTGCCCTTTGTCTTGATCATGATCATCGACCTGTTGATCGTCTCTTTTGTCCCATTTTTCACCACTTATATCCCCAGGATGTTTTTTGGAGATTAAATTATGCGTTCAGACATATTAAAAAAGAACATTGAAACACTGCCGCACAGGGCATTACTCATGTCAGCGGGCCTGAAAAAAGAGGATTTCGATCTTGGTAAACCATTTATAGGTGTTGCAAACAGCTTTAACGACATTATCCCCGGTCATATTCATTTGAAGATCGGAAGAGC
>JAKLQB010000542.1 GCA_022013615.1 Desulfobacterales bacterium
ACTTTAACCCATGCCAGGCCCTTAGCCCCGTATTCGACCACCAGGCCGGAGAGTTCATCCAGGACTTTTCTCGAAAAAGATGCAGCCCCATCTTTGACGGTTATGGCCTTGACCACACCCCCTTCTTCGATTACACCCTTAAAAACTCTGAAATCCGATCGGCCTGCAATATCCGTTAAGTCATTTAGTTCCATAGCGAACCGTAAATCAGGTCTATCCGTGCCAAACCGGTCCATGGCCTCATGATATTCAAGGCGGGGTATAGGGGAAGCCATATCGAATTCCTGTATTTTGCGAAAAAGGACCCTCAACATCTCCTCAAAAACCCCCATAACATCCTCTTCATCCACAAAGGCCATCTCCAGGTCCACCTGGGTGAATTCGGGCTGGCGATCCGCCCGGAGGTCTTCATCCCGAAAGCACCGTACAATCTGATAATAACGGTCAAATCCGGCAATCATGAGAATCTGCTTAAATAGCTGGGGCGATTGTGGAAGGGCATAACACATACCCTTGTTGACCCTGCTGGGCACCAGGTAATCTCTGGCCCCTTCCGGCGTGCTTTTGGTGAGAAAGGGTGTCTCGACCTCAATAAAGCCTTTGTTGTCCAAGTATTCCCTTATGCAGGATGCAATCAGGTGGCGTTTACGGAAGGCGCTCAAGACCTGGGGCCTCCGCAATTCCAGATACCGGTACTTCAGCCTGAGGGTCTCTGAGCCATCCACCGCTCCATCCACCTGGAAAGGAGGGGTCTCAGTCCTGTTGAGAATCTTCAGTTCCTGCACTTTCAGTTCAATGGACCCGGTTGGCAGGATAAAATTTTCCTGGCCCTTGATACGAGGTGCAACAGCGCCTTTAACCGCAATAACCCATTCGTTTCTCAGGATATGGGCCCTTTCGTGACTCTCCTTATCCACCTGTGGATCAAAGACAATCTGAGTGATCCCCTCCCGGTCCCTCAGATCAATGAAGATCAAATTTCCGAAATCACGCCTCGAGTTCACCCACCCCATTAACACTACCTCCTGGCCCACGTTATCTGGCCTGAGGCTTCCGCAGTCATGGGTACGCTTCCAATCTCCCATGGAATCTATTCGTATATCTTGGTCTTCTTTCACTTATCGCAGCACTCTTATGCTTTCTGACAGGATGGACAGGATAATAGCATGGCTATCCATGCCTGTCTAAGCGAAGTGTAGATCCCGCTGTCGGGGCCCCGCGGAACGCGGGGTTATCCTGTCGATTCTTTTAGTATTCCTTTGAGGTTGTTTACAATGTTTTGGAGTTCCACTTCCTCCTGAACCTTCTTTTCCATGTCCCGCAGGAGACCTTTCCCGGAAGCCAGCTCATCCTCTCCCACGATAAGGACCTTCCTTGCGCCCAGGCGTCCAGCTCTCTTCATCTGGGCCTTCAGTCCCTTTGAGCTATATTCCGTCTCCACCCAGATGCCCATTCTTCTCAGGTCATTTACCCAGTTAAAGGCCTTCTTTTCGGCCGTATCTCCCATTGCTGCTATAAAAAGATCCGGTGCCCGGACTTCCCGTTCCGTATCCCCATCCAGAAGGGCGACCAGCCGTTCTATTCCCATGGCAAAACCAGTGCCAGGGTGGTCCGGGCCTCCAAGGAGTTTGACCAGACCGTCATAGCGACCGCCGCCCGTCACCGCATTTTGTGCACCCAGGCGATCTGTCTGGATCTCAAAGGTGGTCCTGGTATAGTAATCAAGCCCCCTGACAAGTTTGTGATCTAAGACAAAAGGAATACCCGAGCTCTCAAGATAGCCCTGAACAGACTCAAAATGCTCCTGGCAATCTTCACAGATATAATCAAGGATTGAGGGAGCGCCTGAAACCGTCTCCTTGCAAGTGTCGACTTTGCAATCAAAAACCCTCAGGGGATTGGTCTCCGTCCGCCTCTGGCAATCTAAACACAGGGCATGGATCTTTTGAATCAGGTATTTCTTAAGCTCTTTCTTGAAACTGACCCTGCACTTATGACACCCCAGGGAGTTAATATGGAGACCAAGACCAGACAAACCGATAGTCTCCAGAAAAAACATGGCCATAATGATAATATCCGCATCAGATCTGGAGCCGGGGTCGCCAAAGATCTCCGCATTTATCTGATGAAATTGCCGGAACCTCCCCTTCTGAGGCCGTTCATGTCTGAACATGGGGCCGATGGTAAAGAGCTTCTGGATCGGATTCTTTAGATAGAGCCTGTGCTGAACATAGGCCCGGACCACGGAAGCCGTAGCCTCTGGTCGTAATGTAAGCCCTCTTTCCTTGCTGTCCTTAAGGGTATACATCTCCTTTGATACAATATCTGTTTCCTGCCCAATGCCCCGGCTGAAAAGTTCAGTTCTTTCGAGGAGGGGCGGTCTGATCTCCTTGAAACCAAAAGAATAAAAGACCCTTCTCGCCTCCGATTCAAGTCTCTGCCAGGTTTCCACCTCTTCAGGCAGGATATCTTTGAACCCTTTTATGGTTGCAAATTCCAACTATTTTTTGTCTCCAGTCACTTTGAGTTTCTATATTTTTTGTATCAGAGCTAAACTCCTTCGTCAATAGTCACGCAAGAGCACTACTTTTTATTGCCTTCATGCTTAGGGATCC
The DNA here is from genome assembly GCA_022013615.1 of Desulfobacterales bacterium. The sequence goes on from JAKLQB010000542.1 coordinate 2,616, forward strand.
CATTAAACACCAATACCAGCGGGGCTAAAATTATGTGAAGCAACCGGCTAAAGGGTATGTAGGCAACAAACGCCCCGGCAAGAATGGCATGGAGATACCAGATATATCCATAAACACCAG
>JAKLQB010000052.1 GCA_022013615.1 Desulfobacterales bacterium
ATATACGGACACATCTTTTTTGAGAAACCGTATCAATCGACAGTTGCCTCCCGGTATCACCGTTACCTCGGTTAAAGAGATCACCCCCGGCAAAAAAAAGCAGCGGTTAAAGGAAAGCCGTTTTATCGTAACCCTGAACGAGACTGAGTTGAACGAGCCTGATTTGAAAAGGTTTCTCAAATCCGATTATTTTCCTGTTGTCAAAATGAGCAAAAAAGGCGACCATGAAATTAATGCCAGAGCCCTGGTCAAGTCTATGGCCCGTTTTTCACCAAATGGAATAAAATTAACTGTGAGACACACAACCGGCCCTGAAGTAAGACCTGCTGAAATAGTCAAAAGTGTATTCTCCTTGGACGACTCACAGGTGACTCATATGAAAATATTAAAGACCAAACAGATCCTTTGGTAAGTCAGGGACCTCCGGCAGGGGGGGAGAAAGAAGCCGATGCCCAACGAACTCATCATTAATGCCAGGCCCCACGAGACCAGGGTTGCCCTTGTTGAAAACGGCGTTGTTGTGGAGCTCCATATTGAAAGGGGAACCGGGCAGGAACTGATGGGAAATATTTATCGAGGGAGGGTTGTCAGGGTTCTTCCAGGTATGCAGGCGGCCTTTGTGGAGATTGGGCTTGAAAGGACTGCTTTTCTATATGTGTCAGATGTGTACAATGACTTTTTTGACCTTGAAAAAATCATGCTTGAAAACGACAAGGCCAACGAAGATCCATATATCACTGAATCAGAAACACCACAATCCGGTTCGCTCCATGGTGTCTCTTTCCAAATAGAAGATCTGCTCCATGAAGGACAAACTATCATGGCCCAGGTGGCCAAGGAACCCATTGGTACCAAGGGAGCGCGTCTCACTTCTCACATTTCTATACCCGGCAGGCATCTGGTTTTAATGCCCACCATAAACCACATCGGTATTTCCCGCAGGATAGAGGGCAGGGAGGAGAGAGAGAGGCTTAGGGAGATCATTGAAGAAATAAGGCCCAGCGAGCTTGGGTTCATCGTCAGGACAGTCGGTGAAAGTGCGTCCAAAGAAAAACTTCAATCCGAGATGGAATTTCTCGTAAAGCTTTGGGCCAATATTCAGGTGGAAATGGAAAAGAGATCAAATCCTGAGCTGTTACACAAGGACTTATCAATTTCTCTGCGAGCCGTTCGAGATCTATTTACAAGGGAGGTGGACCGCCTCATAATTGACTCGATGGAGGAATACGAGAGTATTATGGAGTTTATTCTGGCCTTTGAAAGCAGATTGAGGTATCCTGTAAAATTGTATGAGGGCTCTGAGCCTATTTTTGACGCCTTTGGGATTGAAATGGAGATTTCTCGTGCCCTCCACAACAAGATATGGCTGAAATCGGGGGGGTATATTGTGATTGAAATGACAGAGGCCCTCACTGCCATTGATGTCAATACCGGGAGCTATGTGGGTAAAAGGAATCCAGAGGAAACTATTTTGAAAACAAATCTGGAGGCAGTCAAAGAGATTGCATACCAGTTGCGGTTTAGAAACATAGGCGGCCTTATAGTTATAGACTTTATAGATATGGAAAAGAAACCAAATCGGGAACGCGTTTTTATGGCGCTAAAGGAGGCGCTTAAAAAGGATAAGGCCAAATCTACCATTCTCCATATGTCGGACTTAGGGCTTATTGAAATGACGCGAAAAAGAACTCGTGCCAATCTAAACAGGTTGCTGACCGAGCCCTGCTTCTATTGCGAAGGGAGAGGAACGGTCAAATCCAAAGAAACGATCTGCTACGAGTTATTCAGAGATCTGGAAAGAGAGTGCCCGGCCTCTGAAGAAGGGGAAAATGTCTATGTCCTGGTCAACCCGGAGATTGACGCTGTTCTCAGAGAAGATGAGCAGGAATCCATCATTGACCTGGAGAAAAGGTTGAAGAAGCGAATCACAATCATTGCCAAAAGAGACTTTCATGTGGAACAGTATGAAATAAGCGTCTGATTTGTGAAATTCCTTTTTTGAGGTGTATATGAAATCAACAATAGCCAAGGCTGCAGGCCTTACCGACGTAGGTTTAAAGAGAGAGATAAATGAGGACAGCTTTTCTACAGATACGAAAACGGGGCTCTTTGTTGTTGCAG
>JAKLQB010000543.1 GCA_022013615.1 Desulfobacterales bacterium
AAACGGATCGCCTGATCCTCAAGGTGCCACAGGCTGTTTTTGCGAAAAGATTATGGCGGAAGGGCAGGCATATTGAGAACGAAGAATATCTGAACCCTGATGTGTTTACCCGCCAGTTTTATGAACCTGCCCTTGGGCTTTTAGCTGCCTGGCTTGATAGCCTCATCTTTGAGCAGGAATACCAGAGAAAACAGGATCGTCCTTCCGCCAAAGAACTGGCAGGGGAACTTGATACATTTTTAAGTGCCATACCAAAGGATACACGCTATCATGTAGAGTTCAGAACTGAAACACTATTGACTGATCCTGTCTTTGAGGTCCTTGAAAAGCACGGCGTGGGACAGGTGCTCTCCCACTGGACCTGGCTCCCTTCGCTGAGCAGGCAGTTTAGCCTTTCCGGGCGTAAGTTTCTGAATGCGGGCAAGCGTTCCGTCATCCGACTGATGACACCGCGGGGCATGCGTTACCAAGACGCCTACGCACGGGCCCACCCCTTTAGCGCCATGGTCGACGGCATGTTGAACCCGCAAATGGTGGATGAAACCGCGGATATCATGCGAGCGGCCATTGCAGATGACACACAAATAAACGTAATCATCAACAACCGTTCCGGCGGCAATGCCCCGATCATCGCACAGAAGATTGCGAAGGAATTTCTTGCCGATCATTGATTTCCACTACGCCAGTGCAAAAACCAGCGTTTATCACACATCAACTCACCCCAAAGCGAAAGACCACGGCGTCATAAGGCGGGCCCATTGTTGACATACAAGCAAAATTATCCTATAATTACACCTCAAAAAAGCGGCTTCTTATCACATCACTCACTGACACTTATCAGGGTTGCTTCATTGCTCAATCTACAAAAGGCATACCGCAAAATAGGATTATAAGTACATTGGTATATAGAGCAAATGACAGTTTGTTTATGTGAGGCCGGTATTTGCTACACAGGAGGGAGGGGTGGAATTAAAACCAAGGTCAAATGGTAAGATTATCCAGTTACTCGAAAAAGGAGTAGAAATCCCCAATCCATTGTCTCTCGACATTGGCGATGAGGTGAAAATAGATAATATATCAGGCAACGGGGTCAAAATTTATCCGGGATGCCGCATCTATGGCGAGGAAATGGTCATCTCAGGGGGAGCACGGATCGGCTATGAAGGCCCTGTAACAATGGAGAACTGTCAACTCGGCCCCAACGTTGAACTCAAGGCGGGGTATTTCAGAGAGGCGGTTTTCCTGGAGAAGGCCAATATGACCTCTGGCGCACACGTACGTGACGGATGCATCCTGGAGGAACAGGCCAACGGTGCCCACTGCGTGGGGCTAAAACAGACAATCCTGTTTCCGTTCGTAACCCTCGGCAGTCTGATTAACTTTTGTGATTGTCTCATGGCGGGTGGAACCAGCCGTAAAGACCACAGCGAAGTGGGCAGCGCATACATCCATTTCAATTTTACTCCTGACAGCGATAAAACGACTGCCTCCCTCATAGGCGATGTCCCGAGGGGCGTTATGCTCAACCAGCCACCCATTTTCCTTGGCGGTCAGGGGGGCATGGTAGGGCCTGTGCGGATGGGTTACGGCAACATAGTGGCCGCAGGCACAATTCTTAGAAATGATGTAACAAGGGACAACCAATTAATAATCGGGAAATCCCACCGCGGAAAAATTGTCGACTTCGTTCCCAGGTCATACCCGCGTATTTCCCGCGTGGTGGAAAACAATATAATCTATCTGGCAAATCTCATGGCATTGGAACAATGGTATATCCATGTAAGACATCCGTTTTTCCGCCGGCAAGAGTTCGGCGAGCTTATTTATAGCGGAGCGCTCGACAAAATAATATTGGCTAAAGAGGAACGTATCAAGAGGCTTACAGCCATGGCGAACAACATAGCCGGATCCCTTGGGGAAAAAGAATCGGGCACGTCAACATCGGGTAAACGGGAGTTTTGCAATAACATCACGCAAGTTGCTGAACTCTTCAACTCCGAAATCATATCCAGGACGGGTGTGGACCTTCGCAACCGTTTCCTTGACGGGTTTCATGCCCACAGCAAAGACCATGGAGGTAATTATATAGATGTTGTGCAAAGCCTTGCCGGGTCGATATCGCAGCAGGGCACGCGCTGGCTTGACAGAATAATCAATGAGCTTTGCCTTCGGACAAAAGAGATCCTACCATTATTAGGCATTTTTAAAAAAATAGCCGCTAACATCCCCAACAAGGAGGAATAATCTATGGGCAAACTATTCGGCACAGACGGAATCAGAGGAGAGGCCAACCGTTATCCGATGGATGCGGGGGTCGCGTTTTCTGTTGGTCAGGCAGTGGCCAAAATATTCAAGAAACCCGGACATAAGACCCGGGTGATCATCGGCAAGGACACCCGCATTTCCGGGTATATGCTGGAGAGCTCGCTCGAAGCGGGTATCAGTTCGATGGGAGGCATCTCTTATCTTGTCCGCGTACTTCCCACTCCCGGCATCGCTTTTATTGCTGAAAGTATGCGTGCTGATGCAGGTATCGTCATTTCTGCGTCACATAACCCTTTTCAGGATAACGGCGTAAAGATATTTTCCGGCAGCGGTTTTAAACTCTCCGATGAACAGGAAGAGGAGATAGAAGACCTGATGCTAAACGGTAAGCTACCTGAAATGGTGCCGCCTGCCAAGGATATGGGTCGCTCTTACCGCATGGAAGATGCCCCGGGCCGGTACATCGTATTTCTTAAAAACACCTTTCCCCGGCATCTTTCAATGGAAAGCATGAAGATCGTCCTTGATACGGCCAATGGCGCCACCTACAAGGTGGGACCAGCCGCGTTTACAGAACTGGGAGCCGATGTTACGGTTATTCACAATAATCCTGACGGCCTCAACATCAACGACAATTGCGGATCCCAGCATACCCGGGACCTTGAAAAATTGGTGGTGGAAACCGGCGCAAACATTGGTCTCGCCTTTGATGGTGACGGTGACCGCCTGATCGCCGTGGATGAAAAAGGACGTACTATTACCGGTGATCAGATCCTTATTATTTGCGCCAAAGTACTTAAAGACGAGGGCAGATTAAGTAACGACCTTCTTGTAAGCACCGTGATGAGCAATCTTGGCCTCACCCTTGCCTGCAAAAAATATGGCTTTAATTACCATGCCTCCAAGGTGGGGGATCGTTATGTTTTGGAGGATATGCAAAAGATGGGCGCGGTGATCGGCGGAGAAGATTCGGGTCACATGATTTTCTTAGACCACCACACTACAGGAGACGGCATACTCACGGCCATGCAATTAGTCGCCGCCATGATAAAGGAAGGGAAACCCCTTTCCGAGCTGGCCGCCATGATGGACGTTTACCCCCAGGCGCTCATAAATGTTGACGTCAAGAGCAAACCGGAAATCTCCACATTGCCACAGGTAGTCGAGGCGATCAGCCAGGTTGAAACTGAACTGGGCGACCAGGGTCGTGTACTGGTTCGCTATTCCGGCACACAGAACATGTGCAGGGTCATGGTCGAGGGGCAGAGCGATGATATTACCGAAAAATGCTGCAAACAGATAGCTGAAGCGGTAAAGACCGCCATCGGTTGATCATTAATATGGCGAGGCTTCGCTATATATCATCATAAAACCAGACTACTTTATTTTTAACAGGGAGATAATGAATGTCAATCAAAGTTTTGGTGACAAGGAATTACGAACATATGAGCAAAGTTGCGGCAGATATTGTCAGGAAAGATATCAGTCAAACCCTGCGTAAAAAAAAGGAATACGTGCTTGGGCTGGCAACTGGAAGCTCTCCGGCCGGTATGTACAAGCGACTGGTAAAAGCAGCCAAGTCCGGTGAGTTTGACAGCGCCCGCATACGCAGTTTTAATCTGGATGAATATGTGGGACTCCCCGGGAAAAACCCACAAGAACGGGTCATGCACCCCGAAAGCTATTGTTACTTTATGATACAGGAATTTTTTGGCCTTCTTAAGGATAAGTTCATTGAAGCTAATGTGCCCTGCGGTTCTCTGATCGACCAAAAGAGATTGATGCGCGAGTTGAAGGACCATCCGGAGGCCTGGCGGGATGCAGGCAGCGACGCTGGCAGGGCGATCGTCATCTCAGGCGCCTCTTCTGAATATCTTGCCTGGATCCGAAAGACAATACTGGATGGCTATGCGCGGCAAATCAAAAAGGCCGGCGGCATTGATTTACAGGTCATCGGCGTTGGCGGTCAAGGCCATGTGGGATTCCACGAATCGGGCATTCCCTTTAAAGGCAGCAAAGTCCTGCTTATTAAACTTGATGATAACACGGTGCTCAATGCGGTAGCTGACGGCCATTTTCGCTCAAAGAAAGAATCACCCCGGTACGCCATCAGCATGGGAGCCGAACTGATTTACCAGGCAAGGACCGTGGTCCTTCTTGCCAGCGGCAAGCGAAAGATCGAACCGATCGCCGAGTCCCTGCTTGGAGACCTGACCCCGAATATCCCCATTTCCTACGGACAGAAATATGCAGAAAAAGGGGGTAATATGATCTATGTTGTGGATAAAATCGTTGGACGGCAATTAATTTCCAATAAAAAGGCGCTTGGTCGTAAAAAAACGAAAATTCAAGACCTTTCATAGAATTATTGCTAATGAAAAGAAAAATAGAATGTATCAATTTCGACCTTGACTCAGTTCTTTATATCCCTTCCGAGTTCCTGGAAACAGCCCTTCGTATGTCTGTCAAGGCAATGATGCAAACCGGGCTGAAAGCAAGCCTTAATGAGGCATTGCAAAAGCTTATTGAAATTCGCTTTCTTAATTCAAATGCAAAAAATCATTTCAATGAATTATGTTTTTATTTCAATAAGAAATATGACCCTCTGATTATTGCCGCGGGTATAGAGAAATACTGGGAT